>DASRSF010000160.1:0-6334 GCA_035656615.1 Vulcanimicrobiaceae bacterium
GACCAGACGAACGATCATCTCCCAGCCAGTGAGGCGTTCCGAAAGTGCAAGCACGTTGGCGTCGTTGTGCTGACGCGCAAGTTCGGTCATGAGCGGTTCAAAGACTGCCGCGCACCGCACGCCCGGAACCTTGTTTGCCGCCATAGCGATGCCTAAACTCGAACCGCAGACGACGATTCCGCGCTCGGCTTGCCCGGATGCCACCGATTCGCCGACGGCATAGCCGAATTGCGGGTAGTCAACCGGCGTTTCATCACACGTACCGTAATCCAAAATGGTGTGACCTTGCGATTTTAAAATTTGAACGAGCCGGTTCTTTACTTCGAAGCCGGCGTGATCCGCGCCCATCGCGATGTTCATATTGTGCGCAGGTCCTCCAATTAAGCGGTCGAAAAGCGACGCCGATGAAGCTGGCCGGCTCGAGCAGTGCGTTCGACCAACTCTTGCGCAGCGGTGACCTCACCCAACTGGAGTGGATAGACTTCTGTGCACACGAGCTGTTAGCTGATGGCGCCGTTTTTGACGTGCGCCACTTTCCGCGCACGGACAGCGACTACCTCGCCCAAGTGAAAAAGATGGCGGTCGACCTCGGACTCACGGTCGCCGCGGTGCGCGATGACGCGTTTTTCGCCGGAGATGAGCGCTCGGGGGCACTCTCGTTCGAAATTGCGGTCGCGCTTGGCGCCCCGCTGCTCGCAGCGCCGCTGCCGGCCCAAACCTCGGTCACCTGGGCGCAGGTGCAAACACGGTTGGGCGCCGCTACCGCGCTGGCCAAGCGCGTGAACGTCACCGTTGCCGTAACGAACAAAGCCAGCACCTTCGGTGAGACGACTCACGACTTGCGGCGCGTCACTAAAGAAGCGGACTCGGCATGGCTGCGCTACGGACCGCGGCTGGACGCATTCGACGCGGGCAGCGAGCCGGAGCTGCTGCTTCCCAAAACGGTGCTGGCGTGGTGCGCGGCCGAGGCGAGCCAGTCCACGCGTACCAAGACGCTGGAGCTGTTGCACTCCTACATCGGCTTCCTAGTGCTGGACGCGGACGGCGGCTCAGCGAGCGCCGCGCAAACAAAAGACGCCTTCGCCAAGTGGCGAGAGGCGTCGCGTACAACTATCGTCAACCGCACGTAGCATCTTCTGCACGAGGTTCCGAACCTGCTTTCTCGCAGGTGGGTGCGGCCCGGGCGCCGGTCCGGCAGCCGTCGAGCGGCCAAGCCGTACCGTCGTATCCGGAGCTGATGCTCCCTAGGTCTTTTCGTTGGTCCAGCACCTATGGTGCAGTGCGCGCTATGCGCAGTCGACGTTCCCTTACTGTACCACCGTGGTCAAGAGTTGACAGCTCGCCGATGTTGGAATACTGGCCGTATGAGTGAACGTGAACGGCTAACCGGCCACCCAAGCGACTATGGCGGGCGTACGCTCGAAGATGAAGAACGCCAGCGCACCGCCGACGGAGAACCGCTGAACGATCGCGGAAGCGTCGACTCAGCTCCTGACGAGCAAGACGAAAACGAGGACAAGGACACCGAAGAGTAAGGAACTATTCGAGGACCCGCGCTGCTTCGGGGACAAATTCAAATGCCATGTCCCTTTCGCTTTCCACCACCCCGCTCGAACTTGCGCTCGTCCATCCATTTCGAATCGCTCGAACAACCGAGGATGCGGCACACACCGTTGTTTTTCGCCTTACCTGGAACGGTCTGGAAGGTATCGGCGAAAGCGTCCCAATTGAACGGTACGGCGAGTCGGTCGAAAGCGTTATCGACTATTTCACGCAACATCCGCTTGCTGCGGACGATCCATACCTGCTCGAGGATCTGCTTCATGCCGGAATCCCGCCGGCGGCGCGATGCGGACTCGACATCGCGCTGCACGACCTCGTCGGCAAGGATTGCGGCAAGCCGCTGTACCGCTTGTTCGGGCTGGACCCGGACAAGACGCCCGTAACCTCGTTTACCGTCGGAATCGCGGACCCGGAAACAACGCTGCGCAAGGTGCGTGATATCGGTGACCATCCGGTTCTCAAGGTCAAGCTTGGCGCCGGCACGCCCGCCGAAGAGATCGAAACGCTTGAAATGATTCGTAGCGCGTACGCCGGCACGATACGCATCGATGCGAACGAAGGATGGACCGTCGAGGACGCCGTCGCCGTGCTGCGCGAGATCGATCGCTTGGGCATTGAGTTCTGCGAGCAACCCATCCCGGCGGGACACCCCGAGCAGTTGCGCTACATCAAGGAGCATTCCCCGATTCCAATCGTGACCGACGAGGACTCGTTGACGGCAGCCGACCTGCCGGCGCTGTACGGATGCGTCGACGGCATCAACGTCAAGCTGGCGAAGACGGGCGGAATCCGCGGTGCGCTCGCGATGATACACACCGCCCGGGCGTTGCGCATGAAAATCATGCTGGGCTGCATGGTCGAAAGCCAGATTTCCGCCGCGGCGGCCGCGCACATTTCTGCGCTGGTCGATTGGGCCGACCTCGATGGTCCGTTCCTGACCAAGGACGATCCGTTTACCGGAATCGTGTACGAAAACGGTAAGATCGTTTTACCGGACGGCGCGGGTTTGGGCGTTGCGGAGAAAACCGCCGTTGCATAAGCGCCGCTATATTATTCTCGCCCTGGATTGTTTTGCCGAGAATGCGAAAACCGCGCATGGCGTCATCGCATATGGCAGCGACGAGATCGCCGCGGTCGTCGATGCATCACGCGCCGGAAGCACGGTAACGCAGGTTCTTGCGCACTTGCGCAGCGATGCTCCAATCGTCGCGAGCGTTGCCGATGTGTTGCGGTACGAACCGACCTCGCTACTGATCGGCACCGCTCCCAAAGGCGGAAAGTTACCGCCCGCGTGGCGAGCGGAAGTTCTCGCCGCCATCAACGCCGGTTTGGAAATCGTCAGTGGCCTGCACGATATGCTCTCGGAGGACCCCGAGTTCGCGCAGGCCGCGCTGTCCAACGGCGCGCGAATTTGGGACGTGCGCAAACCACCGGAGATTCCGTTGTTCAGCGGACGTGTGTACGATGTCAAGCAACCGGTGCTGCTCGCGGTCGGCAACGATTGCGCGGTGGGAAAGATGACCGTCATGCTGGAGCTCGCCCGTGCCGCGGCCGCGGCCGGCGTGAAAGCCGAATTCGTTCCGACGGGACAAACGGGCATCATGATCGCCGGTTGGGGCATCGCCGTCGATCGCGTCATTTCCGACTTTACCACCGGAGCTGCCGAACAGCTCGTGCTCGAGGCGGCAGAGCGTAATCCCGATGTCATCCTGGTTGAGGGCCAAGGCGGTATAAACCATCCCGCGTATGCTCCGGTCACGCTCGGCTTGTTGTTCGGAAGCGCGCCGGACGATCTGATACTCGTCGTCGATCCTGCGCGCAAGGTGATCGAAGAATTCGACACGCCGATCTTGCAATACGAGGAACTCATCGACATGTACGAACGCTTGTGCGCCACGGTGAAACCCGCGCGCGTCATCGGCATCGCGCTCAATACTCGGGCGCTGTCCGACGAAGATGCACGAGACGCGGTAGAACGTGCGCGCGAGCAAACCGGATTGCCGGCCGACGACGTCGTCCGCTTCGGAGCCGCACACCTGTGGAAGGCAATAGCCGCGCATCTGCGCAAGCGCGAGCCGCTCGCGCAGCGGCTTCCCGCGTGAGATCAGCAGCCCGGTTTGCCGCAGCGCTGGGTTTGGCGCTTGCGGTGCTTCTTTGCAGCTGCAGTAAGACAAGCACCGGAACGGCGCGCTCGGGCCGTAATCCGTGGACGATTCCCGGCACGGTGCGCGTCGGCAATGCCGATGAGCCGGATAACTTGAATCCGATGTTCGCGCACACCGACGCGACCGATCAGGTTGCCGGACTTATTTATGCGTCGTGGATGCGGTACGATGACAACGGCAATTTCATTCCCGATCTGGCAACCGAAGTGCCGACGTATCAAAACGGCGGGATCAGCAAAGACGGCAAAACCCTGACCTTCCATCTACGTAGGGGCGTCCGCTGGTCCGACGGAGCACCGCTCACCGTCAAGGATTGGGTCTTTACGTACCATGCCGTAATGAGCCCGGCAAACAACACCAAGATGCGCTACGGCTGGGATGAGATCAAGTCGGTACAAGCACCGGACGATTATACGCTGATCGTTCGTCTGAACACCGTGGATGCGAGCATCCTGGGTTTATTCGGCGCGGTCGGCGGTTCGGCGTATCCGCCGCTGCCGGCACATTTGCTCGCTGCGCTGCCTGATATCAACCGCGCCGCCTTCAACAGCCATCCGATTTCCAGCGGACCGTACGTCCTGCAGCAGTGGAATCACGGCGCATCGTTGATCTTCACCGCAAATCCGTACTACTTCCGCGGCAAACCGAAGGTCCGCAAGATCGTCTGGAAAATCATCCCCAACGTCACCACGCTGTTCGAACAACTCGAAACGCACGACGTGGACGTCTACGTCGGCGTGGACGAAAACCACATTGCGCAGCTGCCCAACGTGCAAGGCATCACCGTCACCAAAAAGCTCATCGCGAACTGGCGGCACATGGGAATTAACACAAGCCGTCCACAGCTGAACGATGCCCGCGTCCGGCTTGCGCTGATCGAAGCGATCGACTGGAAGCGGATCAACGACACCGTCTATCACGGCTATAACATTCTAGCGGACAGCGACGTGTATCCCAAATTATGGGCTGCGCCCCACATTGCACCGTTCCCGTACGATCCGCAAAACGCCAAACGGCTATTCGCCGAGGCGGGCTGGACGATAGGCCCGGACGGCGTGCTGCACAAAGGCGCCCTCGCCATGCACATCTCGATTTCCACGAACACCGAAAAACAAGAAAACCAGCAAGCCGAGGTGCAGATTCAAAGTCTGCTGCGTCCCTTCGGCGTAGACGTGGCCATCCGAAATTATCCCACCAGCCTGCTCTTTGCGCAGAACGGTCCGCTCTACCAGGGTAAGTACGACTTGGAGTGGAGCATCGAGACGAACGGTCCCGACCCCGACAATCGCGGTCTATGGAACGGCAAGTTCATCCCGCCGAACGGCGCGAACACCGCGTGGCTCAACGATCCCATCGTGAACCGCACGTCGGAGCTTGCCAATTCGAGCTTCGACTTAGCGGTGCGCAAGCGTTACTATCAGCTGGAAGAAGAACGCATACATCAACTCGTCCCCGCACAGTTCTTTTATTGGGAGAACGAATACACGGCAACGAACAGCGACCTGAAGAATTTCAAGCCGGCTGCGTTCATTCAGGATACGTGGAACGCGTGGCAATGGGATATTTAACCGGGAAACGGCATCGTGCTGGCGTTTCGCACCAACGTTGACGAGCTCGCGACCTTAACGTTCGAGCCCGCGCGCGAAGGTGTCCTGAGCTGGAATACGCTTAGCGAGAGCGGGGGCATCTGGTTCCGTTTGCTTGCGGCGCACGCGCCCGCTACGCCTTGGCTGCAACACGTGGAATGGACCGCGGACGGCCGTCTTTCTCACAGCCCGGCGCACGACGGCGTACACGTCGACGTTGATGTTATTCGCAGCCACCAATTGTTCGACGGAATAGAAGTCCGGGCATCAGGCGTGCAGTTTCACGGTTTGGGATTCGGCACTCCTGTGCCGGGCCGTCCATCGTTGCCGTATATGGGTGATGCACGCATTTTAGACGTTCCGGCGCGCTCACAATACGTGCTCGAGGAAGAGCGCGGCTGGTGCAGCCCCACGGCGCTTTCGATGCTGCACGCGTATTTCGGATTGGATCACGACGTGGCGACGACTGCCCGTGCGGTATTCGATCGCGCATATAACGGCACGGGCAATTGGTCCTTCAACGTCGCCTTCAGCGGCAGTTTGGGGCTGCGAGCCGCAGTCGTGTATCTGCGCAACTTGGAACATGCGCAGCGCTTTATCGAAGCCGGAATTCCGCTCGCGATTTCCTACAGTTGGAAAGCGGGCGAACTACCCGGCGCTCCGATCGAGCATTCCGACGGCCATCTCGTGGTGCTCTGCGGCTTTACCGCAAATGGCGACTGTGCCGTCAACGATCCCGCCGCTCCGCACGTACGCATGGTGTATCCTCGAGCGGCGATCGATTCAATTTGGCAGCGTAATAAGGGCATTGCTTACGCGGTAGCGCCGGCCGGCTTGGATTTCGTCGAACCCGCAAACGCATGAGCGAAACGTGCAGCCGCAGGACCGCTTAACGGCTCACGTACGCAGCGATGCGCCGCTACACGTCGTGCTGGTCGAACCCGAGATTCCTCCGAACACCGGTAACGTCGCGCGCTTGTGCGCGGCGACGGGATGCCAACTTCATTTAGTCGAGCCGCT
>DASRSF010000161.1:0-8286 GCA_035656615.1 Vulcanimicrobiaceae bacterium
AGATTGAACGCCTTGGCCGGGTCGGCTGCGATGGCCATCGAGACGCGCGCCACACCGGGCGTGTACACGGTCGAAAGATCTTGGCGCGTCTTTACGGGGATTTTGGGTTCGACTTGAATCTTTCCGCCAAGGTGCGCCAAGAACGTGCTGTCGGACACGCTGACGATCGTTACGCCGTCGAGCGCTTCGACGGCATCACGAACCGCTTTGCCGATGAGGTCGGAGCTCACATTGACGGTAACGTCGCGCACAACGTGCGTTTTGCTTACCGAGCGCATGTCGATGGCGGCAATGCCGCCTCCGGCGTCCCCGATGGCTGCGGCGAGTTGGTTGAACGCGCCCGGACTGTTGGGCATCTCGACGCGCATGATCAACGTAAAGCTAATAGCTACCGGAGGCATGTCAATCTCCACTCACAGTCATTTCGGCCACACGGAATGACGGCGAAACGACCGCGCCGTCAAAGCGCAAATCGTTTGCAATCGCGTCGATTCCGGCCAGGATCTGCGCAAACGAGCTCGCTATGGTGAATTCCTCCACCGGGTAGGCGAGTTCGCCTCCTTCGATATAGTAACCGCGCGCGCCGCGACTGTAGATTCCGCTGGCGTGTTCGGTCGCAAAACCAATCGTGTCCATAACCAGGATGCCGCGCTGCGTCTGCGCGATCACGTCGGCCAAACTGCCCAAGCCGGGTTCGAGGTAAAAATTATTGGGTCCAACGCCGCCGCCGGTAGAGTTGCCCGTAGATTCGGCAGAGAGTTTGCGCGCATAATACGTATCGTATAAAAACGTCTGCAAAACACCTTTTTGAAATACGGTCGTTCGTCGGGTCGGTGTTCCTTCGCCGTCGAACGGAGAACTGCCCAGGCGTCCGGGCAGCGTACCGTCATCGATAATGGTGACGCACTCGTTGCCGATTCGCTCGCCCAGACGGTCCGCAGCCCACGAATTGCCGGTTGCGACATTGGCTGCGCTGAGCGCCGCAAAGATGTCGGAGAGTACAGCCGCCGCAACGTCACGTTCGAAGATCACGGGAACGCGCATTGTTGCAGGTTTGCGTGCACCGAACAATCCCACCGTGCGCTCAACGGAAGTGGCCGACACACGTTCGATGTCTTCGAGATCGGCAAGGCGCCGGCCCGCGGTGCCGTACGAGCCGGTTCGCTTGGCGTGGCCGTCGACTGCAACCGGGCTACTCGAACGGTGAACCCGAGTTGCGCGGTACATTCCGGAAAAGCCGTTGGAATTCACGAGTGCCGTTGTGCTCGCCGTATCGCCGACGTGCGAGCCGTTACTGTTGGTAATGCGCTCGTCCAGCGCGCGCACACGCGCCTCCATCTGCAACGCTTCATCGATTTTGGACTCGGCATCGCGCTCGACGACGTCGTTCGAATACAGCTCGAGATCGGGCTGCGCCCAGCCCGGCGCGGGTTGCGGCAGCAATGCAAACGGATCGCGTGCAACATGGCGCGCCTGCGCGACGGCCGTGGCGACTGCCTGCGCAACACTGGAGCGCTCGAGATCCGAGGTTGCGAGCGTCGCTTTGCGCGCGTCTACGAAGACGCGCATATGAAGCGTCCTGGACCGCGATTGTTCCAGCTTCGTCATTGTCCGCTCGCGCGCTTCGGTGGAAAAGCGATCCGCGATCGAAAGCGTTGCTTCGGCCTGCGAAGCGCCGGCGCGCAGGGCCTGGTCCACTGCGAACTGCGCATACTCAAGAGCGTCGCCGGCCACCAAATCAGCCGACACTCGATCCGCCTACCGTGATAGAGCTGATCTTTACCGTCGGCATGCCGACGCCGACGGGAACGTATTGTCCGCCTTTTCCGCAGGTGTAGTGCCGGTTTGCAAGACGGCTATCGCCTCCGACGGCGACGACCTTGGTCATGACGTCGGGACCATTGCCCACAATCGTCGCATTCTTCACGGGTGCGGTAATCTTGCCGTTTTCAATGAGGTACCCTTCCGCGACCATGAACACGAAATCACCCCGGCTGATCTCGACCTGACCGCCCGCGAAAGATTTTGCGTACAAGCCGCGTTTGGTCGATCCGATGATTTCATCGACGCTGGAGGTTCCGGCGGGCATGTACGTGTTACACATTCGTGGCTGCGGCATGACGCGAAACGACTGGCGCCGCCCGCTGCCCGTAGATCCCACGCCCATCAGCTTGCCGTTCAGGTAGTCTTGCATGTAGCCACGCAAAACGCCGTTTTCGACAAGCACCTTGTGTGCGCCGGGATTGCCCTCATCGTCAATCGAGATGCTGCCGCGTTCTTCGTGCAGATTGCCGTCGTCGTATATTGTTACGAGTTCGCTTGCAACGCGTTCCCCCACGCGTCCGCTATATAGCGAGGTTCCTTGCCGGTTGAAATCGCTCTCCAGTCCGTGGCCGACCGCTTCATGGAGCAAGACTCCGCCGCCGCCCGACCCCACGACCATCTCCATCTCTCCCGCGGGTGCAGCGATCGCGTGAAGATTCGTGAGTGAAATGCGCGCCGCCTCAAGGGCGATTGACTCGGGCGTACGCGTATCGTAGAAACTGATTGAGGTGCGTCCTCCGTCGCCGACGAAGCCGTGTCCGCGTTCGCGGCCGCTGGTCGAGACGACTTGAACGCCCAGCGAAACCAGCGGCCGGCGATCGTGCAGCCAGCGCCCCTGGCTGGTACCTATCCAGACCTCTTGCAGTTCATCGCTGATATTTGCGTTGACGGCGGAAATTGAAGCGCCGGCGCCGCGAGCCGCAACGTCGGCGCGCAGCAGCAAGTCGACGTATGTTTGGCAGGCCGCGCGCTCGGAGGCCGGCGCGTCGTACACCGGCGTTACGGTCTGGGCCGCCAGTTCAATGCTGCGCACGCCGGCATTAGCATCGTGGGCGATCAGCGAGGCGATGCGCGCGGCGCGTTGCAACGATTCATAGGAAAGATCGTCGGAATGCGCATAGCCTGCGGATTCCCCGACGATAACGCGTATGCCCACGCCTTGCGCGACGCTGACTCCGCTTTCATGAATCTGACCGGACTGCAGACGGAATGACGTAGCCAGGCGGCGTTCGCAGAAAACATCGGCATAATCACCGCCGCGCTCGAGTGCGGCGGCGAGCAGTCGTTCCACGGTAGTGATCTCTAGCAAAAGGCTCCTATCGTTCGGCGAGGCGGTCTACGGCGGCAACGATTGCTGCGTCGGGATCTCCGGGCGACCCGTTAATCATGAATGCGAACACCACCCGCCCATGCATCTTGGTATCGACGTAACCGGCCAGCGACGAGGCTGCGTCCAAGTGACCGCTTTTGGCCCGCACCCGCCCCGCTGCACTCGTGAAATGATACATCTTCAGCGTCCCGTCCAGTCCGCCCCGGGGTAGGAGCCCCAATACGGGGTTTGAGGCGGGATTGCGATCGAAGTGGGCAAGAACCCGTGCCAGGGTAATTGCAGCGACACGATTTGCATGCGCAAGCCCGCTGCCGTCCACCAAGTGCAGGCCGGGGGTTGGAACGCCCTGCGCCTGGAGCACGTGCCGTTCTGCCTGCACGCCATCACGGTCGTCCGGCGTGGCGCCGTCCAAGCCACCGATGCTGCGCATCAGCTGCTCGGCGAAATGGTTGTCCGAGTACACCAGCATGTGTTTAACAAGTTCCGGAAGCGGCTTGGAGCGGTGTTGCCACAACACGCGTGCATCCAGCGGCACGGTGCCCGTTATCGGATTGCCGCGAGCGATGATTCCGCGGCTGCTCAACAGCGCGTCGAGCACGACGGCGGCATAATGCGGCATGCCGTGCACCGGCACCCAATACTTTTCGGTAACGCCCGCCGGGATGTTTCCGCTCAAACGGAACTGGTTGGGCGCCTGCATAGCAGCCACAATGACGTCGTCTCCGCCGCCGGTGATAACGGCGCCCGTGTACGAAACAGCGCTGCTGCGCGGCTTCATGACAACCTGCGCGGGCGCTCCAGCGCTTGTTCCCGTAACCTCGAATTCGACGGTATCACCATCCAACGAAATTCCGCTGGTCGCAGTCATAAAATCTTCATTGCCGTCATCGGCGTTCCAAAGCGGATTAATCTCCTCGCCCGCGATTGCCGTGGGGTCGACCACGACGTGCCCCGCGAGCGAGCGTAAACCCCAGGTTTGCAGCGCGTGCACGCCGACGGACAAGTCGTCGCTGCGCAGCGAGGGATCGCCCGCGCCGGCCAGCCACAGATCGCCTTTCAACGTTCCGCCGTCAATCGGTTCTTTGGCGGCGAGCAAGGTCGTGAAGCGGAAATCTTTTCCCAAGTCGGTCATCGCCGCGTCGGCGACGATAAGCTTTTGTGCCGAAGCCGGCGTAACGGCGGAGTTTGCGCGTTCGTCAAAGAGAACGCTGCCGTCTTGTGCCAGGACAACGCAGCTCCATGCCTGGGCACCGTTCAACCCGGATGCAAGTGCCGAATGCAGCAGATCCTTCAATTCGGCGCGCGCAGCGCTGCCCCAGTGCGGCACAACGGGACGGCGCGCCGCGGGTGGAGATGCAGCCCGTTTCTGTGCGCCGGCCGGCGCTATCGCGCCGGCGTGCGTGCGCGGAATAAGCACGAAGGCAAGGACAATCGCCACCACGCTCGCGAGTACGGCGATCCATCGCCGTCTACGTCCGCGAGAGCGCCTCAAGTCTCTCTTGAATCTTGCGTTGTTCTTCTCGTAATGCATCCAAATCGGTCCGCAGCGTCGTGACTTGCGCAGGTACTTTCTGCGATTCGCGAATGCGTATCTCCGCCTCAAAGGCTTCGCGGCGAATGCGCGCGTCTTCTGCCGCGCGGGCTAAGCGATCCAACGCGGGCAGAAACCGGCGATCGCTCAGGTGCTCCGCGGCCAACACTGCCGAATGGGAAATCAAAAAAGCAGGATCGTCCAAGGCGGCATGGATCGCCTCGACCACTTCGGTGCGTTGCGACTCTACCAGTTCGCCGTGACGCGCCAGCGCGGCGATCGCTGCACGGCGCAGGCCTTCTTCGATGCCCGGTCTTGAGGCTTGGCGAAGGACCGCGGTAACCCGTTCATCGGCGAGCTCGCCCAGGCCCAAAGCGGCTCCGGACTCTACCACACCGTTCCACGAATGTGCGTCCAGCGCACTGCGCAAGACCGCGAAAGCCCGCGGATCGCGGGTTTTGCCGAGCGAATGCAATGCCGCGGCTTGCACGAAATACGATTCGTCGCTCGCCGCAGCCTCGATAAGGCGCGCAGCCACGCGATCATCGCGGAACTCGCCGAGCGCAGAGGCGACTGCGCGCCGGACCTTGGGATGATCGTGGCCGGCCGCTTGCAGCAAAAGATCTTGCGCCCACGGCGTGTGCGTTTTCGCCACGGCGTATGCCGTCTGCGCCAGCACACCCCAAAACCGTTCGCTCGCGAATGCGCGCGCGAGCGCCTCGCGAGCCGTCAGTGAGCCCTCTTTTGCCAGCTCGCGCGCCGCCCGAATTCGCGCAATCGGATCCGGATCGTTCGCCAGCGCGGCAGCTGCGAAATCGGTACCGAGTTGATACGTCACGTCGGCCAAAATGAAGGCGCCCGGATCGAAGCGCACCAGCTTTGGTTCGAATTCCAGCGGAACGGTAACCGTTTCGTGCGCGCGCTCGACGTGCACGCGAATCCGGCGTTCCTGCGCGTCTGAAGACTCAGGCGCAAAAGCCACGTCGACGTCGAAAACATACGGCGCGTTTTCGTCGCCGATGTTTTGCTTTTGATCGATGGTTAACGTTGCTACACGGCGTTTGGAATCGTACGCCGCGCTAATGGATAACTTCGGATGGCCGCCGCGAAAGACCCATTGATCGAAGAATCCGCGCAGGTTTCGCCCGGTGCTCGCTTCGATCGCGCGAATCAAATCGATCGTTTCAACGTTGCGCTGCGCGTTGTCGGTAACATACCGGCGGATCGCGCGCCAAAACCGCGCCTCGCCGAGTTCGCCTCGCAGCATGTGCAGCACCGCGCCGCCCTTTTCGTACAGGTGACGATCGAACAGTTCAATCGGATCGCGGTAGCGGTTACAGACGATGGGGCGGCTATAACGGTCGGCTTCCTCACTGAGATACCGTTCGACGCAGCCGAAGATATCGTAGAGGTATTCATCGCTGCCCAAATCTGCTTCACGGAAGACCGCTTCGAAGAACGTTGCGAACCCTTCGTTCAGCCAGGCATGCGACCAATCGCGGCAGGTCAAGAGATCGCCGAACCACTGGTGCGCCAGTTCGTGAGCGACCAGCGGATCGCTGGAGAAGTCGATGTGCGCCCGGGCGTCATGCAGCGTTCGATCCGTTTGCGTGGTTGCCGACGTATTCTCCATGCCGCCGAAGATAAAGTCGCTCACGGCAATCTGCGAATATCGCGCGTACGGATACGCAAGGCCAATCTTCTCCTCGAAGACGCGCATCATTTTGGGCGTGTTCCCGAATGCCCGTTCGCCGTCTGCCTCGCGCCCGGGCAAAACGTAATACGAAATTGGAACCCCGGCACGTTCTTGCTCGACCTCGACGAATGGACCCACCACCAGCGTTACGAGATAGGTGGAATGGGGCACATCCTGCCGGTAAACAAACGTTGTGACCTCTGCGGAGTCGCGACGCTCCACGAGTGCCCCGTTGGAGAGCGCAAATTGTCCTTTCGGCACGATGATAGTTGCGGACGTCGTCTGCTTTTCGTGCGGATAATCCAGACAGGGAAACCAATACCGCGCATTTTCGTCTTGGCTCTGCGTCCATGCGTGGCGAACTTTTTGCGGATACTCAGGTGTAGGCTCGATAAAGAAAAGGCCTTGCCGCGGATGTTCCACGCGATAGTGCACGGAAAAGGCGGCCTGCTCGTCAGCGGCAAGCGGCGGATCGAAATGCACGATGAGCTTGCGGTCACGCTGCGCAAAACGCAGCGTGTCTTCGCCGCGCTTGCAGACTCTCACTCGCATATCGACCGCATCCAGCTCGAGCCAGGCAACCGGTTCGTCCAGGGCGCGGATGCTCGTCGTGCAGATGCCGTCCAGGCGCGCCTTCTCCAAATCGGGACGCAGCTCCAAGTCGATGTGCAAAACATCGACCGTCTTATCGGGACCGTAGCGCAGTGAGGAGCCGGGCAGCGCAAACGCGCGGTGGCCCGCGTTGTCGTCGCGGTGCATGCTTGGGACCTCGCGTTTCGTGAAGGCGGCGCCGGTTTCCCGGCGCCGCTGGTTGAAAAGGCCGCCGAAGGACCTTAGCTGGAGTACACGATCGATTGTTCGACCGCGGAACCGTCCGGTGCGCTCGAGGTCACAATCACCCGGACTTGCCCACCCGAAACGGAATTGAGCGCGATTGGAGCGCTGAAATTTCCGCTGCCGTCGGCCGTGACGTCGGTCTGGAATGTTCCGGTACCAACCTGCAGGAGGCCGCCGATGTTTGCGGCGGCGGATGCAACGATATGCACGTGTGATCCGGGCCGCGTGTGGCCAGTGAGCGTGAAGTTACTTCCGACGCGCGAACCCGCGGGCGGTGAAATATAGTTGATCCGGTTGGGCGAAGCCCCGCCGGCGGTCGTAAAAGACCACCCGGTGTTGAACTGCGCTCCGGCCGCCGTCGTTCCCGACACCGCAACATGATGCGTGCCGGGCGGCAGCTGGAAGTTGGGCGTTACGTCAAAGCCATTCGGATTCGCGTACACCAACGAGGTGATGTCGTGCCCGTCGACGGACACGCGAAGCGAATCGCGGTTCACCGCTTCGCTGAAGGTGGCATGTATGGCGGGCTGCGTCGTATTGACGGTTGAGCGGCGCGACGGCGTCTCCGAAGTCAGATTGAACGACTGGTTTGTTTGCGGCTCCGGCGTGTAGCTGACGTTGCCGCCTTGGGTCATGATGGCGACCGTTGCGGCGTTCGGATTCCAGTTGACGGTGGCGCCTAATGCTTGTGCCACAAAGCGCAGCGGAACTTCCGTGCGACCGGCCACCGAAAACGGCGCGACGTCGAGCGTGAGCGGGCTGCCGTTCACCGTGGCCTGCGTAGAACCGATGACCAGATGGACCGAGCGGCCGTTTCCGTGCGCATTGATGACGCCGTTTTGATATACGACCGTGGAACCAAGCCGTTCGAAAATTGCACGCATCGGAACGAACACCCGGTTGTTCTGCATGACCGGCGGCTGGTCGAAGGACATCGGCTGTCCGTTGACGGTCACGTTGACGGTGGCCGCCGCCGCCGCTGTGGCCAATAGGAACGATGCTGCCGCGCTTGCGGCGGCGAGTCGTTTGAATGGTTGCATTCATACCTCCGAGAGTAGATCACTGAAT
>DASRSF010000162.1:0-3433 GCA_035656615.1 Vulcanimicrobiaceae bacterium
AGATGGGATTCAAAAGCGTGCACGGCGTAACCGTCGCCCGGGTAACGGCGACCGAACGCACCGCGCAGGAGTTGCGGTCAGCGGGTGCCGGAGTGGAGAGCATGGAGGGATTTGCGGTTTTACGAGCTGCGGAAATGGCGGGGGTGCGGGCAATTGAAGTGCGGGGCGTCTCGAATATCGTCGGCGAGCGCGAACGCAGCCGCTGGAATTTCGAAGCCGGCGTTTCCGGAACGAAGCACGTCTTGAACGCGTTGCTTTCACTCGTGCATGCCGATGGCTAGAGGGTCCCTCAACCTGGCGTATTCGCCCTGTCCGAACGATACGTACATTTTTGCCGCCTGGTCTCATGACATGCTGCCCGGCGCCCCGCCCGTGCGCGTGCATTTGGAAGACATTCAAAACCTGAATAACTCGGCATTCAAAGGCGACTACGAGTTGACGAAGGTGAGCTACGGCGCAATTCCTTTGTTGATGGAAGATTACCGGATTCTGCGTTCCGGCGGCGCACTGGGACGCGGCTGCGGTCCCCTTGTCGTGGCGCGCCCGGGAACGGACGGATCGTTGGACGCGTTTGCCGATAAAGTCATCGCCGTTCCGGGCGAGATGACGACCGCGTTCATGCTGCTGCGCTTAGCGACGGGTACGCGTCCGCAGACCTTGGCGCTGCGGTTCGACAATATCGTGGATGCCGTTTCACGCGGCGCGGTCGACGCAGGCCTCATCATTCATGAATCGCGGTTTACCTATCAAGATGCGGGCCTGGTCTGCGTTTGCGACCTGGGCAGCTGGTGGGAGAGTCAGACGGGGATGCCGATTCCGCTGGGCGCGATATTGGTGCGCAAGGACATCGAGGATGAGCGTGCGCGCACCATCGATCGAACGATACGCGCGAGCTTACAGTATGCGCGTGATAACGAGCAGCGGGTCATGCCGCATGTTCGCGCGCACGCCACGGAAATGAGCGAAGCCGTCATGCGGAAGCACATCGATTTGTACGTCAACGAATTCACGCAAGACGTGGGGGATCAAGGGATTGCAGCGGTTCACGAACTTTTCCGGCGCGCGCATGAAGCTGGCATTCTGCCCGAGGCGACGGAACCGGTCTTTGTATAGACGCTGCCTGCGCTTTTTGACGGCGTCGGCGTTTTCGGTCGCCGTTTTTGCGCAAACCTGCGCAGCCGGCACGTTGCCGGCCGCACGGATAACCCTTGGCGACGAAGTGTTTCTGCAGCAGACTTGGCACGATTTGCACGGCCGCTGCGTCGGCGTCATCACCAATCAAACGGGGGTCACCTCGCGCCTGGTCAACATCGTTGACGCGATCCGGGCGAATTCGCACATCTGCATAAAGGCGATCTATTCTCCCGAACACGGCTTGCGCGGCGATCGGCCGGCCGGCGCGTACGTTTCGTCGTATACCGATGCGCGTACGGGTTTGCCCGTGTACAGCTTGTACGGACCGCAGCGTCATCCGAACGCGCAAATGCTCGCGGGCGTCGATGTGCTGCTGTTCGACATTCAAGACGTCGGCTCGCGTACGTACACGTATATTTCCACCATGGCCTACGCCATGCAGGCCGCGAAGCAATACGGCAAAGAAATATGGATCCTCGACCGCCCCAATCCAATCGGCGGGACCATAGTCGAAGGACCGGTGCTCGATCCACAATTCAAATCGTTCGTCGGTCTCTACCCAATCGCCATGCGCCACGGTATGACCGAAGGCGAACTCGCGCAGATGTTCAATTCCGCGTTCGGAATCGGTGCGCAGTTACGCGTGATTCGCATGATCGGCTGGCATCGTTCGATGCTGTGGCCGGATACCGGACTGCAATGGATTCAGGCCTCGCCCAACATGCCGGAATGGTCCACCACGGTCGTGTACCCGTGTACCGGATTGCTCGATTACGCAGGACTTAGCGGCGGCATCGGCACCACCAAGCCGTTCAAGTATGCGGGCGCACCGGATCTGGACGGATCCCGCTTGGCTCAGACGTTGAACGAGCGCGACATTCCCGGGGTATTTTTCCGTGCGGCATATTGGTCGCCGTTATTCGGAGCGCGCGCCGGCACCGAGTACGGCGGCGTCGAGTTGGTCGTGTACAATCCGCGCGTCTTTCCGGCGGTACGCACCGCCGTGGAGCTCATGACGGCAGCGCGCGAGACTGCGCCGCAGGCGCTCGTGTTCCGTTCGAAACCGCTGGCCACCGATTGGGGAATCGGAACGCTCGCAGGGCAAGTAGAGCAGGGCGAAAGCACTCAGGCTATCGAGCAGGGGTGGCAGCCTGCACTGCAGCGGTTTTTGACGCTGCGGGCAACGTATCTGCTCTATAATTAATCCGCAGTACCGCGCCCGTTGCCGTACGCCCGTTGCCACAACCCGATGAACCGTTCCAACTCTTCGGTCGTATGGCGATCGACCTCGAGAAACGCCACACCGTGAGCGAATGCGCCGGTCGTGCGGTCAAAAAAGTTCGTCAGCACCTTTGCGCGCACGCTCACCGGAGCGAACGCCGGCGGACGAATTTGCACGCGCTGGCGCGCAGACCCCAGCGGCGTGTCTTCGTGGATGTACGAGTCGACGGTCATCGTCGATAAAAATTCGTCCGGAAGCGTAAAGTCCAGGCTAATAGTGCAGCCGGCGATCAAATCCTCGTCGCAGCACAACCGTAGACCGCCCGCGCTCAGATCCGTCGCTTGGGCGCTGCGTTCGCCGCGGCGGCCCTCCAGCGCATACACGACGTCGAATGCTGCCGGCGCCGGCGCTTCGTTCGGCTGCTTCTTTTTAGAGAACAACACGTTTGAGCGGCAGCTTAAGAGGCTCAGGGTCCAGTTCCTCCTAAAGTGTATGTGTGCTGATAGAGCGATTGATCGACGCGCTTGGCAGCGACGCGGTCAAAAGCACCCCCGAAGACCTGGCCGTCTATGCGTTTGACGCGTATTCCGAAGGCCGGCTGCCGTCCGCGGTCGTGCAACCGTCCGATACGCGCGGCGTCTGCGCGGCCGTAAAGATCGCACGCGACTGCGGCGAACCGATCGTCGCCCGCGGCGCGGGCACGGGATTGTGCGGCGGCGCCGTTCCGACCGAAGGCGGGATCGTCTTTTCATTCGCAAAGATGAACCGGATTTTGGAGATCGACGCGCGCAATCGCCGTGCGCGCGTTCAGCCTGGCCTCATCAACTTGGATCTTTCCCGGAATGCCGCGGCTCTTGGATTGTTCTACGCGCCGGATCCGTCCTCGCAAAAGATCTCCACGATCGGTGGAAATATCGGAACGAACGCGGGCGGCCCACATTGCTTGTCATACGGTACGACCGTGAATCACGTTTTGGGACTGGAAGTCGTCGACGAGTACGGCGAGGTGTTTCATACCGGAGTGGATGAGCCGGGCTACGATTTGACCGGCACGCTCGTGGGCAGCGAAGGCACGCT
>DASRSF010000163.1:0-3990 GCA_035656615.1 Vulcanimicrobiaceae bacterium
CTTGCAGGCCGGTTCCGAGGTATCGGCGCTTATGGGCCGCATGCCGTCCGCAGTGGGATACCAGCCGACGCTGGCGACGGATATGGGCGCTCTCGAAGAACGTATTACTTCGACCACGAAGGGTTCGATCACGTCGGTTCAAGCGGTCTACGTTCCGGCCGACGACTACACGGATCCCGCAGTCGCCGTAACGTTTGCGCACTTGGATGCGACGACGGCGCTCTCGCGGCCGATTTCCGAGCTCGGCATCTACCCGGCCGTTGATCCGCTTGCATCGAGCTCGCGTATTTTGGATCCGCAGATCATCGGTGAAGAGCACTACCGGGTGGCGCGCGGCGTTCAAGAAACGCTGCAGCGGTACCGCGATCTTCAAGACATTATCGCAATCTTGGGCGTCGAGGAACTTTCGGAAGACGACAAGATTGTGGTAGCACGGGCGCGACGCATGCAGCGCATGTTTTCGCAGCCGTTTTTTGTGGCCGAGCAATTCACCGGTACGCCGGGCAAGTACGTCAAGCTGTCCGATACGATCGCGGCCTTCCGCGAGATTCTGGACGGAAAGGTCGATCAGTTGCCGGAGCAGGCGTTCTTTTATGCGGGCGGCATCGAGGACGTGCGAGCCGCCGCAGAGCGACTGGGTGCCGCGGTTTAACAATGGCGGCAACCGTTCCGTTCAAGC
Source organism: Vulcanimicrobiaceae bacterium (assembly GCA_035656615.1). Classification (GTDB taxonomy): domain Bacteria; phylum Vulcanimicrobiota; class Vulcanimicrobiia; order Vulcanimicrobiales; family Vulcanimicrobiaceae; genus DASRSF01. The sequence goes on from DASRSF010000163.1 coordinate 680, forward strand.
TGATCACGCCGACGGAGATCATCTTCGAAGGCGAAGCCGAGCTCGTCATTGCCGTCACGACGGAGGGCGAGGAAGGCATCCTTGCGCATCACGCGCCCTTTTTGAGCGCGCTGCGCCCGGGCGTGCTGCGCGCAAACGTCATTCAGGAAGGCGCGCCCCGCAGACTGGAACTGGCCACGAGCGAGGGTTTTTTGCAGGCGTTGCCCGACCGGGTTACCGTGCTCGCGGACCAGGCAGTGACGTTTGACGAAGTCGACGTTGCGGCGACCCGAACCGAACTTGCTGAGGCCACCGAGCGTGAGCGCACGGCCACCGAGCCGCACGTCGCCGCGCGCGAACGGGCGATCGTTGACTTTGCAAATGCCAAGCTGCGCCTAACCGGACACCACTGAACGCCCGGCGAATCTGCATCATATGCGACGTACCGCCGGTTGGAGCGTTCTAGCGGTTACCGCGCTGGAGATTGCCGCGCTCGCGTTGACATGCCGCTTCATAGGCGGTCGACGATCGCAAGGCGACCTCGCGCAAGCGCAACCGGTCGCCAAGCACGTGCGGCCCGACGAAGCACCGCTGCCGCAGACCCCTGTGCAGGAAACGCCGCAATCGGAGCGTGAGCCGCTTACATTTCTTGAAACCGATGGCGAAGCGGCGGACGAATATTATCGCGCTGTTGATGTCTCGGGTGAACTCATCGTGGCATTTTACGCCGACGGGCGCGTGCGTCTCACCGGACCCGAGCGGGGTTTTGCCGGTATTTTGCAAGATGGCCAAGCCGATTTGCTTGACGTCACCGACAATACGTGGTCTGAGCTTTTCGTACGCGCCACGCCCGAAGGCGGGCGGCAACTCGAACTGCGCGGCGGCGTGTACGGCGGCCGGATTTTCGCGTGTGAGCCAATTGCCGCGCCGGCGTCGCATCTGTCCGCATGACCACGCTTGACCGGCTTGAAACAACGCTGCGTGTGCGCGGCGGCTTTCAGCTCGAAGGTTCGGTAAACACTCAAGGCGCGAAGAACGCGGCGCTGCCGATTATGGCGGCATCGCTGCTGGCAAAGGGCAAAGTTACGCTTCGCCGGGTGCCGCACATAACCGACGTCTCGGTGATGTGGTCGTTGCTTGAAGCGCTCGGTGCGCGTTTACGGCGCGAAGCGGACGGTGCGGTAACGATCGACACGAGCAACGTAGCGTCACATCAGGCGCCGTACACGCTCGTTCGCAAGCTGAATGCCAGTTTCGACATCGTAGGCCCGCTGCTCGGGCGCTTCGGCCGCGCCGAAGTGCCGCTGCCCGGGGGATGCATCTTGGGCACGCGGGCGACCGACATGCACGAACAAGCGTTTTTGGCGTTGGGTTGTGAGGTCAGAAATGCGCGCGGCTACCTCATTGCGACCGCGCGCCGGCGGCTGCGCGGAGCGGCTATTGAGTTCCGCATGCCCAGCGTCGGCGCGACGAAAAACGCCATGCTTGCATCCGTCTTGGCGCAGGGCACGACGACAATCAGCAATGCGGCGATGGAACCCGAAGTCGTGGATCTTGCGGGATTCTTAATTGCGATGGGTGCTCGCATCAGAGGCGCAGGCAGCGACACGCTCATCATCGAGGGCGTCCAAGAGCTGCGTGGGGTGGAATACGAAATCATCCCCGATCGCATCGTCGCCGGCACGCTGCTGCTTTCGGGCGCCGCCACGCGCGGCGACGTAACGGTCAACAAATGTAAGCCCGATCATTTGCACGCGTTGATGCTCAAACTCCAGGAGTGCGGCGCACTGGTGAGCAGCGGAGATGATTGGATCCGGGTTCAGGCCGGCCGAATTACCGGCGGTACCGAAATTCTCACCGCGCCGTTTCCCGGTTTTCCGACCGATCTGCAACCGCAGATGGTCTCGTTCTTGTGTACGGCGCCGGGAACCAGCGTTGTCGAGGAGTCGATCTTCAACGCGCGTTTTTCATACGTGAACGAATTGGCGCGTATGGGCGCCGAGGTTCGCGTATCGATGGAGAGCAACACGGCGGTGGTCAAAGGCGGCGCGCCGCTTTCCGGTGCTCCGGTCGAAGCGCCTGATATTCGGGCGGGAGCGGCGCTGGTCGTGGCCGGTCTTGCGGCGCAGGGCGAGACCGAAATCATCGGATTGGAATACATTGATCGCGGACACGAGCGGTTGGAAGAGATGCTGTCCGCCCTGGGCGGGCAAGTGCAGCGGGCAAGCGGCATTACGCCGCTCGCCGAGCCCAACGGAGTTTTCGAAACAAGCGCGTACCCTACGACCCGGCCCACGCCTTGAGCGCGATGAGCTTTTTGCCGATGCACCGAATGGGTGGCCAAGCGCGGCGCCCTTTTAACGGGAGCGTTGTTTGAAGATGGAGCTGAAGTTGGACATCGGGATCGATCTAGGTACGGCAAACGTGCTCGTGCACGTAAAGGGCAAAGGCATTGTGCTTCGCGAGCCCTCCGTCGTCGCAAAAGATATGAACAACGGCCGTACACTGGCCGTCGGCGAAGAGGCGCGCCAAATGCTCGGCAAGACGCCCGCGCACATACAAGCGATCCGTCCGCTTCGCGACGGCGTCATCGCCGATTTTGAAGTTACGGAAGCGATGCTCAGTTACTTCATCAAAAAAGTCATGAGCGATCGCTCGTGGCTCTCTTCACTCTTCAAACCCAAACCCAACGTGGTCATCTGCGTGCCGGCGGAGATTACCAGCGTCGAAGAGCGCGCGGTCAAGGATGCGGCCAAGCTCGCAGGCGCGAAACACGTTGAAATCATCGAAGAACCGATGGCGGCCGCAATCGGCGCCGGCCTTCCCATCGACGGGCCTTCGGGCAGCATGGTCGTCGACATCGGCGGCGGCACGACCGACGTGGCAGTCATCTCGCTCGGCGGCATCGTCGTTTCACAATCGCTTCGCGTCGCGGGCAACAAACTCGACGAGGCGATCATTCGTTACATTCGGCGCGTCTACAATCTGATGATCGGTGAACGCACTGCGGAAGAAATCAAAATCAAGATCGGCTCCGCATACCGGCTCGAGTCCGAACTGGCCATGGAAATTCGCGGCCGCGACTTGATCAACGGATTACCGAAAACCGTAAAAATTACCAGCGAAGAAATTCGTGAAGCGCTCTCCGAACCGGTCGGTTCAATCGTCGAAGCCGTAAAATCCGTGCTCGAAAAAACACCGCCCGAACTTGCCGCGGACATCATCGATCGCGGCGTCATCCTAACCGGCGGCGGCGCGCTGCTCCGCGGTCTGGATCGCCTGCTCGCCGAAGTCTGCGGCATCCCCGTCATCATCGCCGAAGACCCCTTAAG
>DASRSF010000164.1:0-7474 GCA_035656615.1 Vulcanimicrobiaceae bacterium
CGAGACTCCGGAAGAAGAGTTCTAGCGAACTCTAAACATGACAGAAGGGCGGTGCGCATGCACCGCCCTTCTTCTTTTATCCCCCTTTTGGGGTGCAGACAGGTACGCCGGACTCGCGTAGCATTGATCGTGCAAGACCTCGCTCGGCATCTAGCTTTAGTGCTAGGCTTCAGAACCCCCGCCGGCCGGGTATTCTTGTAATAATACATCGGGTTAGGAATACTCCGAATGAAATTGCTCCGCACGTTTTTGGCGGCACTGCTGGGGGTCAGCATGCCGCTGGTGAGTCTGGCAGCTCCGCATACGATTGCCCAGCTCGGCACTGCGCCATTGTTGGGCGAAGTCACGTCCACGCCGCAGCTGCAGTCGGATGTCGCGCGCAATCAGCGCATTTTTTCGGATGCAGCTTCGAAGCTTGGTCTGACCTCGCGCCAATATGCCCAATTTTCGAGCCGGATCGCGAACAGGCAGGTGTCGTACGTGACGATTCCCCGCCATCTCGACGCGATGAGTTGGGCGAGTGGTGGCCGAGTCTACGTGCTGCACGACGTCATTATTCCGGCCGGAACGAACGGCTGGGAGATTGACCTGGTCGAACACCATCAAATCCTGGCGGTATTCGTGCCGGCGCGCTGCGCGAATCTGTCTATTCTACGCAAACCGTTGCCCGCGCTTGCGCAAGCAGTACCCGTCGCGCCCGCTCCGCGCGTACGCGTGGCTGCCGCAGAGACTGCACCTCCGGCAAGCCCAGCTCCGCCCGCTGCACCGGTCGCGCCGGCTTCGAACGCTGTTGCCGTTGCCGCTCCGGCCGCCACCCCGGGACCGCTGGCTTCGATTGCTTCATCGAGCGGCCCGACGCATCGCGTAGGCTGGTGGCCGCTGCTTTTAGTGCCGTTGATCGGCTTCTTAGGCTCACACGGCGGTAATTCGGTTGCGCCGACGCTTCCGATTATTGCGCCGCCCGGAACCAGCGCGGCCGGTATACCGGTTCCCGGACCCGGCGGCATGCGCTCGGTCGCGCCTTCGCCGCCGCCCGCGGGATGCCCCGGCCCAGCGCTTAAGCCCTAATGTCCTAGCCGAAGCCCTCTCGCCAAGCGGCGTGCTTGCCGATAACGCAAGCATGGTACATACGCTCGGCCTGCTAGCGACAATGTTTTTACCGCGCGAAGAGCAGGTACATCAAGCCGAAGCCACTGCCGCGACGGTACTCTATTATGACTTGAACGCAGAACGCCGGCTTCGAGGCCTACGTCCCCTTGAACTCGACGCTCAGCTGGGAGAGGCGGCAATCCGGCACGTCGTGGAGATGGATGCCGGAAACTACTTTGCGCATGAATCGCCCGGAGGCGGTTCTCCGTTCGACCGCATGCAGGCGGCCGGATGCAAGTACAACTATGCCGGTGAAAATCTGGCAGAAGCTCCGACCGCGGAGATAGCCGATTCGGCGCTGTTCGCCAGCTCACCGCATCGCAACAACACACTCTCGCCGAATTATCGCCGGGTCGGCATCGCCGTGATCCTCGACGCCTATGGCGAGTTCTTGTTCGTTGAAGATTTCACTGACTGACGAAGCAGAGAACCAACCGGCAGCCGCGTGAGCGGCGGTCCCTCATTCAAAGCGGTTAAGACGTTCGGTTGGATTCCACGGCGCCGCCAATGAAAAAGACGGCCATGATGAGCATAAATCCAATGCAAACGGCGTAAACGAGCGGTAAGGTCATGGCGCGCACTATTACTCGCGCTCAATACAGCCCCCTTGCCGCTCGGAGCGTTTGCAATCTGCCTATTGCTAAGAGCGAGGTAGCAATGCACACGGGGTTGCCGGGCTTCAATAACTTGCATTACAATGTCGCTTGTATGGCAACTCGTCAGAACGCGCTTAAAGCGCCGCCCTTGCCGGCCCGCGTCGGCAGCCCCGCGAACGCCGTGAAGTTCTCGGTGAACATCTCCGCAGAAGTGGGCACGGAACTAAAGCGCATTGCTTTTGAAAACCGGGTGAGTGAAAGTTCCGTCATCGAGATTGCGCTACGCCAACTGTTCGGCCGCGTTTCCAAAGAACGTCTGGGTGTGTTCTTGCGGCAGAACGGTGCGTGCCTGCGACGACGGTCGTAAGTAAGCAACTCATCCTGTAGCGCCAGATGACCGCTTGGTCATCCGGAACGACGCCGCTCACTGCTCTTGCGGAAAAACGCGATACGCCGAGAATTTGCCGTCGGGATCGAGGCGGACCACGATACGCATCGTACCGCTGCTAAATCCTGCCCGGTACGTATATTCGTTTTTATTGGGATCGCTGTTCACGAACGTTAAGCCGCGGTAGTCGCCCAGCCGGTGCATTTGATCCGACAGAATGCCGACTTCCGATCGCGTGACTTGGGTCTTTAACGTATCGTCGAAGTTCGAACTCACGCCGGCGGGATCGTCGTTATACACGGCTTTCGTAGTTGAGTCGGCCGACGCTTGCGCGCCGCTTGCGGAATTATTCCCGCAAGCGGCGATAAGCAGCGCTCCGGCGAGCGCAAGCCCTTTAGAGGTTGCCCCAGCCATACGATACGGCGGCGACGGTATTCGGGTCCGGCCGCGAAGCCGTGTGCCGAACGGCAGCATGACGTTGTGCGCGCTGATGCCGTGCCGGCGGGGCGTATGCAACGCGCCGAACAACAGGTGCGCCACCGCCGCGATTCATCGCGAGCGCGTGACGCTGCTGCATGATGACGGCGTGCTGATATGCGACTTCGCGCTTGAGGTCGGTGATTTCGGCGAGCGAATTGCCGTACGCGCGCTTTTCGCTGCTATACGCGGCCCACGCATCGTGGTTTTCCGATTGTAATTCCGCCTGGCGCCGCGCGTCTTCGGCATATTTCTCATGAACCTTGCGATTATGTTGAATGACCAAATACGTTGCGGCACCCAGGCCGAAAATGATGTTGCGCGTACTGGCTGCGCCATTGGCGAGCGCCGGGGCCGCCGGCGCCGCGAACGCGATAGTGGCGGCTAGTGAGGTTACGGCGAGTGCGCGTCTTAGAAGCATAGCAGTTATTCGTCCCTCCCTACGGCGTACAACGCAGCCCACGCTCCTGATTGTTCCCCTGGCCGAGCGGAAAATGTAATCCCGCCGATATGAGCGCAGGGATTCCGTAGCGGTCGATGCTGGAGAGATAGCGGGCCCCCGTAAGGTTCTCTGCCGAGAGATCCAACGTTTCACCGCCGGAGAGCGGTACGTAGACGCGCGCTCCCGCGACCAGCGAGGTACCAAGCGGTTCCGTGTTCAGATCGTCCGCGTAGGTCTGACCAAGGTATGCCATCGTTAGGCCTATACCCACCGTGCCTGCCTGCGCGGAATAGCTGAGTGAGCCGGACTGCTGCGGCACGTACTGCAGCCGCTTGCCGATCAGCTGCGACGGACCGCCGGTTACTCTGGCATATTGCGTGGTAAGTGAACCGGAAAGGCGAGCGCATGTCCCCGTTGCGCGCGCGTACGTGAGCGTATAGCCGTTGGTCGCCGTGCGCGCGACGTTACTTCGAATCTGAACATTGGGCGCAATCGTACGAAACATGATCGCGTCGCTGACGGTCGTTGCGAACGCGTCAAATGCGATGCGGCCGCCGGCGGCGGCTTGGTCCACGCCGGCGGAAACGGTTGAACTACGCTCGGGAACCAAGCCGGGATTCGGCAAAAAGTCCACCGGTCCGATAAAGAATCCGCGCAGCAATTCATTCAGATACGCAGGCCGGAATCCGGCTCCGGCGGAAAAACGGACGGCAAATTGATTGCTCAAGTCGTACCGTGCTGCGATGCGGGGCGAAACGGCGGCGTCCGCACGCGCAGCCGGCGTGCGTACGGTATACGTTCCGTTAAGGATCGCGGCCAGCGTCTGATTGTACGAACCGACCGAATCTAATCGCGCTCCGCCGACAATTTCGAACCGCTTTCCGCGCCACGTTTCCTGCGCCGCAACGCCGAAGAGGTTCTGCGATCCGCTCGCTGAGTTTTGAAAAACGTTCTTACTGCCTACTTGGCCTGAAGTACCGGAGACGTGGCGTGCGTCGCTGCGCAGTTCAAACGTCGAGGGTCCGCCGCTGACAACCCACGACGCGGAGATCCCGTCCTCGTTCGTCGGCACGTTCTGCACGTAGCGTAAAACGCCCGGAGAAGCAGGGAACTTGTCCGCAATGTTTACGATAGCGTCCGCGCGCGTGTAAAAGATCGACGAAACGCCGGCTTGTGCGGTCGTATGCGAGTACCGAAGGTCATTTTGCTGCTGTGTGCGCGCAAACGTGTAGTTCTGCCGTCCTTCGAATTGATCGTCCCACGCGTCACGCACCTCGGCCTGCAGTGAATCTTGCGCGTTCAGCGCATAGCGCAACAGAAGCGCCGCCATCGCTTGATTCGATTGCGCTTGTTTATCGATGGGACTTTGATACGCGGGCGGAAGATCCCAATATTGAAGCCGCTGCTGGTGCACGGAGACCGCGCCGCTGAGTTGCGGCGCTATCCAGGCCGCGGCCGAGGCGGACTGTTCGGAAAAGACATGCGTTCCGGCGCGCATCGTAAGCTCGGCACTTGGCGGGGTGCCCGCCGTAACGGGTGGAGAAAGCGTCTGCAAATCAAGCACGCCGCCTACGGCGCCGGCACCGTACAGTGCCGACCCCGGCCCAAGAAGCAACTCCGCACGTTGCAAACTCGAGGCCGGATATGCCGCCCAGTCTATTTGACCGCCGAACGCATCCTGCGCAGGAATGCCGTCGGCCAACACCAGACCCCGATCGTTACCGGCGCCCGCGAACGAGACGCGCATAAGTCCGTAATTCGAAAACATACTATTGCTGCGGGTGCGATCGAAACCCGGCAACGTTCGTAAAACCGCGTCCGAGGCGGGTGCGCTGCTTGAAACAATTGCGGCACGATCGAGCACCGATGCTGCGACCGGAAGCGCATGCAATGCTTGCGGCGAGCCGGTAGCTACGCGAACCGAAGCGATCACGGGTAATGCGCGCTGGAGCACGATGACGTGCAGCTGCGGCGTGAGGCGCAAAATGCGGGTTTGGTAACCCGGTGCACGAACCAGAACCCGATCGCCCTGCAGCGGTACCGTTTGCGCCTGCGGCACGGCGGCACCGTTCTCATCGACGACGGGTAATGGGGTGGGCGACGCGGTCGCCAACGTGAGGGCGAGCAAAAAGATGTGGAGCATCCAGTGCATCGAAGATGCAGAGTCCGTCTGCGTCCCTCCTGCCGTAAAACCGGCACCGGGACAGGACGAGCCTGGTACTACGTAGGACTAGTAGCCCGCGGCGCTGGAGGAAAAAGCGTGGTCAAGAACACCGAGCGAATTGGTATTGTCGGCACGGGCCGGATGGGTTCGAACATCGCGCGCCGGTTGCACGAGGTGGGATATACGATTGCAGCGCTGTACGACGTCCGTCCCGAAAGCGCTCGTGAAACGGCCGGTGAGACGGGAGGCGAGGTCTGTACGAGCCTGGCCCGCGTATCCGAGCTCAGCGACGTCATCATCACCGTGGTCTCCGACGACCAGGCAATGCGCCGCATCTTTTCGGATGCCGGCGACACCCTGCTGGCGCCCGGAAAGTATTTCATAAATTGTGCGACCGTCACTCCGAGCGTTCACCTTGAAGTCGAAGAACTTGCGCAAGCGCATGGCGCACATTCACTGGAAGCGTGCATGGCCAGTTCAATTCCACAGGCCCGTGAAGGAACGCTGTACCTGATGGTCGGCGGAAAACAAGAGGTATTCGAGCATCTGCGACCGATGCTCGAACAAATGAGCGCATCGCTCAAATACATCGGCCCCGCCGGACGCGCGGCGCAAGTAAAAGCTCTGGTCAATATGGTGATGAACATCAACACGGCGGGTTTAGCCGAAGGCCTGGGCCTGGGCGATGCGCTGGGGCTCGACCTTACGATGCTGCGCGAAGTTTTCAGCCAAACGGGCGCGGCTTCGCGGGTCTTGCAAACCGACGGTGAGGATATGCAAAATCGCGATCACGATTGCTACTTCTCCGCGGAGCACGCAGCAAAGGATTCGGGTATCGCGCTCACAATGGCGAGCCAGGCCGAACTGAATCTGCCGCTCGCGCGCGCGACGTACGAGCAATTCGAACGCATGAAACGTTTAGGGCTTGGAGGTCTCGATAAATCGGGCATCTCGGAACTGACCTTCAAATCACGCCATGCGCAGGATAGCCTGGTTCCAACATAAGGCACAACGCGTAAAAGGAGAATCACTATGACGACAATGGGTACGACGAGCGGAACGCGGCAGCACATCATTCCACTGATAAGTTCGGAGAGCGCCGGACCGCTGGGCGCCATTCACCTGCCGCGACTGTGGGCCAAACTCACGCTGGCTGCAAGCGGAATGTTGCCGGAAGGCTACGATGAGTGTGGCCCCGGTTTCGATCAGATGACCTTAAGTGACTTGAGTCTCGATAAAGAGAAAACGATCGATTACGTGCGCACGTCGAAACCCACGTACATGCAGTTCGAGCAGTGGGTTATCGCGCAAAATGGCGGAAGCCTATCCGAAGAGCGCATACGCGCGCATAACGAAGCGGTTCGGAAATACTGTCACAATGACGATCTCGCGCATCAAATGCGCACGTCGTCGGGCGTGGGCGATCACGGTATCAGCGACGCCGTAACGCTCAATAAAATCGAAGATCTCGACGAACTATACCGCCAGGTCGTCAAGAGATAAAAAGAGACACTGAGCGGGCCGGCGTATACAAGCAGGGTGGTTCATACAGAGCAGCGCGTTAGCCTAGATGACGGCGCGCAGACGATTTTGGAACGCTGGGGCGGCGCCGGCCCGATTATCCTGTGCATTCACGGCATGACGAGCTCGCGTAAGTCGTGGGAGCGGTTGGCGGAGCATTATGCCCGAAGCGCGCGCGTTTACGCCTACGATCAGCGCGGCCACGGCGATTCGGCAGGGGTGATCGGCCCGATGACGCTGCATCGGGCGCTGCTTGATTTGTATAACGTCATGGACGCACTTCCCGACCCGGTTGACACGCTGATCGGTCATTCCTGGGGGGGCGCCGTAGCAATTCTCGGAGGTCGCCGGTTCGATGTCCGGCGCATCGTTGCGGTGGATCCGATGATTCGGCAAGCAGGCAGCGACTGGTACGATGAATTCCTGTCGGAATTGAAGACGCTGTTCGCGCACAAGGGCGACGAGCGCGATGCTGCCGTTGCACGTGAATATAACTCTATCGGCTGGGGCGAAATTGACGTCGAACGGAAAAAGCACGCAGTGCACTCTATGACGATCGCGCCGATCGAACGCCTGCGCGACGAAAACCCACCGGAAACATGGGATTTGCGGCGCGACCTGGAGGATTATCCGAAGCCGCTGCTCATGGCTATGGCCGATCCGTCAGAGAGTATCGTACGGCTCGAGGATTTGAAATACGTGCGGGAGCACGGCGGAAAAAACGTCGGAATCCGTGT
>DASRSF010000165.1:0-10707 GCA_035656615.1 Vulcanimicrobiaceae bacterium
CGATAAACCCGAACGCGTTCGCCGAAAGCACCGCGACCTTCCGTAACCGTTTGCCCAGTTTGAAGCTTGCGGCAAGCGTCTGCGTGGACGTTTGTTTACCGCGCACGATTTCCAGCAGCTTCATAATGTTCGCCGGCGCAAAGAAATGTAAGCCGAGTACCTGCTGCGGGCGTTTCGTAGCCGCGGCCATTTCATCGATGTCGAGCGTTGAGGTATTTGAGGCCAGAATTGCGGCGGCCTTGACGGTCTCGTCCAATTTCGCGAAGACCTGTTTTTTGACGTCCATGCTCTCGAAGACGGCTTCGATCACGACGTCGGCGTCCGCAACGTCGGCGTAGTCGTCGGAAAAGAGAATCGATTGCCCGCGTTTCCAAGCTTCTTCTTGGGTCATGCGCCCGCGCTGCACTTGGTGCATGAACATGCCGAATACCATTTGGCGCGCCTTCTCGATCTGCTCGGACGACGGCTCGATAACCGTAACGGGAATACCCGCGTTGGCGAACGCAATCGCGATACCGGTTCCCATCGTTCCACCACCGATGACGCCCGCTTTGCCGACGTCAGGAGCCTCGAGGTCTTTGGCCTCCGGGATTTTGCCCAGTTCGCGCTCGGCAAAGAAAATGTGCCGCAGCGCCAGCGAGGGCTGCGAACGCACGAGCTCTTCAAACAGGCGCGCTTCACGCGCCAAGCCGCGCACAAACGGCAGTTCGAATGCCGCCTGCACCGCGTCAACCAGCGCATGCGCCGCGAATCCGCCGTTGTCTTCCGGTGGACACATCTTGTGCGCTTGCGCGATGACGAACGGTACCGCGTTCGGCGGCAGACCTTGCAGCGAAACGGACATCTCGCTTACCCGCCGCTTTTGCGCGAAGTCGCCGCGCGCGAGTGATTGCATCACCGCGTCGAGCAGATTGGCGTCCTGGCTGACGAGCACGTCGATAAGGCCCTTCGCCTTCGCATCGCCCGCGCTGACGGTTTGTCCCTTGAGCATCATCTGCAGCGCGTCTTGCGCACCGATGAGCCGCGGCAAACGCTGCGTACCACCCGCGCCCGGCAGCAGCCCAAGTTTGATCTCAGGAAAGCCGAGTTTCGCGCGCTCGGTAGCGACGCGGTAATCGCAAGCCAGTGCCAGCTCCAAACCGCCTCCCATGGCCGCTGCGTCAATCGCCGCGATGTAGATCTTGTTGCCTTTTTCTATCGCTTCGATGACGTCGCGTATGGTTTTGGCTTGCGGGTCGGGTTCGTGAAGAAAATCGTTGATATCGGCCCCGGCACTGAACAATCCGTTAGCGCCCGTAAAAATGACGGCATCCACGGACGGGTCGCGCTCGGCTGCCAGAACTTGTTCCAACAGCGTTGCCGAATAGGCAAACGACAGCGCGTTTACGGGCGGATTATTGAGCGTAATAACGGTCGGCATGGCTAGACGGCCACCGCCGCGCGGCGATCCAGATCGAATTGCCCTTCGGACAGCGTCATGACATCGCCCGAGCCCTCGATGATCTCCCGCTTCAAATAGGCGCTTTGCGTCAAAACATGTGAGGCGTAAAACTTCGCGGTTGCGATTTTTGCGGCATAAAACTCCTCGCTGCGGCCGTTCGCCAGGTGCTGCGCGGATATTGCCGCGGCTCGCGCCATCTGCCAACCGCCTGCGGTAATGCCCCACAACTTCAGGTACGGAACGCTGCAAGCGACGGCTTTGCGAAGATCGCCCATCGCCGTCATACCGATAAATTGCGAGGTTTCGGACACGGCTGCAATTGCAGCGCCGAGCGCCTGGCCGATTTCCTTTAAGCCCTCCGTGTTGCGCAGCGAATCCGCAGTTTCTTGCATCTGCTTGCCGATACGCGTCGCGGTGGCGCCCATATCTTGAGCCAGCTTGCGGCCGACAAGATCCAGCGCTTGGATTCCGGTTGTTCCTTCGTAAATCGTGGTGATGCGCACGTCACGGTATTGCTGCGCAATTCCGGTTTCCTCGACGTAGCCGACGCCGCCGAATACCTGCAGCGCATTCGAACAAACGTCAATCGCCGTTTCGGTGCACCACGCTTTGACGATCGGGATCATGAAATCGACGAACGCCTTATGCTCTTTGCGCACGCGTTCGTCGGGATGGCGATGCGAGAAGTCAATGGAAGACGCGGTGACGTATGCCAGCGCGCGCATTGCCTCGTTCTGCGACTTCATCCACATCAGCATGCGGCGCACGTCGGGATGCTCGATGATGCGCTTGGGCTCGGGCGAACGTGAAGCGACGTCGCGGAACTGCACGCGCTCCTTGGCATACTGCAAGGCGCTTTGGTAGGCGCGATCCGCAAGAGCCAAACCCTGTACGCCGACGCTGAACCGGGCGGCATTCATCATGATGAACATGTACTTCAGGCCCTGGTTGGGCTCACCGACCAGATAGCCGACGGCGCCGCCGTTCTCACCGTAGTTCAGCGTACACGTCGGATTAGCGTTGATGCCAAGTTTGTGTTCGATGCCGGCGCATTCTACGTCGTTGCGTTTGCCGATCGAGCCGTCCGGATTTACCAAAAACTTCGGCACGATGAACATCGAGATGCCTTTAGTTCCTTGCGGTGCATCGGGCAACCGGGCAAGCACCAAATGAATGATGTTTTCCGCCATGTCGTGCTCGCCGAACGTAATGAAAATCTTCTGTCCGGTTATGCGGTATGCATCGCCGTCCGGAACCGCTTTGGTGCGAACTTGAGCCAAATCGGAGCCTGCTTGCGGTTCGGTTAAACACATCGTTCCGGTCCAGGTGCCGTCGACGAGTTTCGGGATGTACTGCTTCTTCTGTTCGTCCGAGCCGACGAGTTCGATCGCTTCGATGGCGCCTTGATTGAGCAGCGGGCCATTCGCGAATCCGATGTTGGAGGCGTTCCACATCTCCAGCGTGGGACCAAGCATGATCGAGGGCAGCCCTTGACCGCCGAACTCGGGCGGCACGGGCAAGCCGATCCAACCCGCTTTTGCAAACTGCGCGTACGCTTCTTTAAATCCGGGCGGCGTGGTGACGTTGCCGTCTTTCCACGTACAGCCTTCCTTGTCGCCGATTTGATTGATCGGATCGAGCACTTCGCTTGCAAATGTTGCGGCTTCTTCTAAAATCGGGTCGGCGACGTCCAGCACGTCTTCATAACCGGGGAGCTTTGCAACCTCTTCGAGATTTGCCAGCTCGCGCAGAACGAATTGCATGTCGCGCAGCGGCGCCTGATAGCTACTCATCGTATTTCTCTTTTCCGATTATTCCGGTGGGGGCGTGTAGAGTTCGTTGCGCAGTCGATCGACGGATTGCGCAAGCATCTGCAGATAGGGAAGCATGTTCGCTTTGATGCGCGCGAGCCGCTCCCGCCCGGCAGGCGTAATGCGATATAAACGGCGCGTGCGTTTGGTCGGGTGGTCCCATTCCCCAGTAATAAAACCGCGTTCTTCAAGGCGGCGCAGCAGGGGGTAGATCGTGTTGGTATTTACCGAAAGCAGCCCGGCTGAAAGTGCCTCGATGCGCTGCATGAGGCCCAGACCGTGCTCGGGCCGGCGCTCGAGCAGGTGCAGGATGAGCACGGGGAAGACGGTCTTGCTCTTAACAGGCCCGCGAAGTACCTCTTCGGCCGCCCGGGGGCTAATTGCCGCTGCCATTGATAAATTTAATATAGCACAAAAAAGATACAGGGCAAGCCCGCTCCCAACAGGGTACATGAGGGGCCATGGAAGTCACGTATTTTACCTGCCTGAATGACGAGTGCTACCGGTATCGCGGCGTCTTCGTCGAGGGAGATGCGGAGCATACCAACTGCGAACGGGCTCCCCTCTCACTGGAACGCGAGGAACAGCGGCCGTCATGGCTCGCCATGGCAGCGCCGGTCGCCGTAGCCGCCGGTCTGGCGGCCGCAGCAACGGTCGCCGTTCGTGCGGTGCGGGCGCGCCGCGATCGCGGATCTGAAGGCGACCAATAGCTCACGAAGCCTTGTGCTACAATGGCGCAGGGCATCGTGAGATCGAACACCAGTACGCCGGCGCCTTCACGTCTGGCTAAAAACTATCGGCTTGTCCATGAGGTCGTGCACGAACAGGGGCACGGCACGCATCTTTCCGTTGCCGACGTCTGGAAGCTCGCCAAGCAACGCAGGGCGGGCATCGGATTTACGACCGTCTATCGCGCGCTTGGGCGCTTGCGCGAGCTTGGTTTGGTTGCGGAAATCCGCGTTCCCGGGGCGGACAACGCGTATTACGAACCGTCCGGCGAGCCGCATGCGCACTTTCGCTGCCGAGCCTGCGGCAAAGTCGATGACGTGGACTACGTACTCTCGCAGTCCGTGATCGACGAGCTGGCGCGCCGCGCCGGAGCCGACGTCAGCGAAGTGTCACTAACTCTGCACGGACGGTGCGCTGACTGTAGAGGTCTCGCCGAGTAGCGGGGATTTCAACGCTTCCATCCTCGCGGCGCTTTGCCAACAACGTTTGAAATAACGCCATGCGCGCCGAGCGAAAACCCTGCGCGCTTCCCGCCAAGTACAGCCTCCAGGCGCGGTACGCTTGTTCACCTGCCGCAAACACGGCCCGCTGCCGGTTACGCTCCAGGTTAGCAACCCACGCCCGTAGCGTGCGCATGTAATGCTCGCGGAGATTTTCGAGGTCGCGAATCTCAAAACCGGATCTTTGCGCGACTTGCAGCGCGTCCGATATCGGCAACAGTTCGCCATCCGGAAAGATCAACCGATCCATAAACCCGGCGGCTTTTCCGTCGCTGCTCACTTCTTCGGTGGCGATACCGTGATTTAAAAATAAACCGCCGCTTCGTAACAGCCCGAATACCGTGTTGAAATACTGCGGCATGCGCGCCCGCCCCACATGCTCGAACATGCCGATGCTCACGACCTTGTCGAACGCCGTCGCGGGGAGTTCGCGATAATCCCAAAGTTCGACGTTAGCGCGATCTTGCACGTTGGCTTGCGCGATGCGTCGGCGCGCCTCTTCCAATTGCACCTCGCTCAGCGTTACGCCCAGTACGTGCGCTCCGAATTGCTGCGCCGCGCGAACCACCAGCGCGCCCCAACCGCAACCGATGTCCAATAAGCGCTCTCCCGGGCGTAGGCGCAGTTTGCGCAGCGAATAATCGATTTTCGCGCGCTGCGCCTGCGCGAGATCGGATATACCGTCGTCAAAATATGCGCACGAATACACCATCTCGCGGTCCAGAAAGCTTTGGTAGAACGCGACGGGCTGATCGTAATGGAATCCGATTGCGGCGCGATCGCGTTGCACGCTGTGCCGCTTTCCTTTTAAGTTTGCCTCGCGCAACCGCGGCAACGGCGCAGCCGGGAGCCGGTGCAAGAGCAATGCTATGCGTACAAGCATAGAAGGGGTTGATTGCTTGAACGCTTGCAGCATCTCGCCGACGGCGCTTTCCATATCGCCGTGGACATCGATGAGCCCCGCCGCAAACGCGCGGCCCGTATTCAGATCTGCCGGTGGCTTGAACGCCGTCCGAAGCGCGCCCGGGTGACGAATTTCAAGCGTGAAATTTGCCGAGCCGGCCGCGGGAACCACGCTTCCGTCCCAAAACCGGATAGCAAAGTTGCGCGCGTACCGATCCCGGAACAATGCACGCAAAACCGCAGCCGCGAGACGGACATGCGGTTCGTTTGAGGCGAAATGCTCAATCTGTTGTATGTTTTCAAACTCCTTTTGAGACGGTACTACCGCGAACTAGGTCCTAAGGCCTCGGAGCTCCGGTGCATCCGTTCCTTATTCACCATGACCAGCGGACGATATGATTCCGGCACAAGGGAGCCTACTGTGCGCACTTTCGGTTCGACGCGTCTGTTTCAAATAGCAACGGTTGTCCTAGCTCTGACCGCGGCCGCATGCGGCGGCGGCGGGGGCGGCTCAACCCCAAACGTGCCTAATCCCACAAGCACGCCGGGCGGCGGCCCGCCGCCGTCGGCGACGCCGACGAGCAGCGCCTCACCTGGTCACACGCCGACGCCCCAGCCCTCGCAGACCCCGGGCCACACGCCGACGCCGCAGCCAACACATACTCCGGCGCGCACGCCAACGCCGACCCCCACGCAAACCCCGGGCCAAACGCCCACGCCAATGCCGACAATCGCCAGCGGAAACACAATCCTGCCGAGCACGACTGGACGCTTTGGTTTAATTCAGATAACGGATGCATATGGACGCAACGGTCTCTCGATACCGCCTGGAACGATCGAGCAGATCGCGCCGCATTACGACAGCGTATGGGGCGCGTTCTCGCCGGGCGCATGGAATGCGACGCATCCCGGAATGATCGTCTCGCGGTACGTGCTTCCGAATGAAGACATTAAGCTGATCTCCGGACACGATTTGGCGTGGTTCCAGCAGAATCATCCGGACTGGATCTTATACGCGTGCACGTCTAACGGAACGCCGACGCATGACCTCGCAGGGACCGGAACCTCATTCGGCGACATCCCGCTCGACATTCACAATCCCGCGGTGGTGCAATACCAACTCGGCTTGATTGGGCCCGACATGGTTAGCGAAGGCTACAATACGATTGCGGCCGACAACATCACGTTCGAAAACTACTTGTACGATGCCTCAGCGCCCACTTCCGGCGGCTACGGTTGCGGCGTTTACCAGGGAGCAAACTACACCAACTTCGTGTATCGCTACGGCGGTCAAAACATCGACGACCACAATGTGCGGGATGCGGCGTTTACCGCGGACCTTTTGAATTGGTTAGCCACTGCGCGCAGTTACCTGAATTCGAATTATGGTAGCCGTCACTACCATATCATCGTGAACCATCCGTTCGACGGCTCAACGCCCGATGCGAACGAATTGCAGATGTTCCAGTACATTGACGGCCTACTCTACGAACCGGGCTTTACGCACTACGGAACCCTGGATACCGGATCCACGTTCCAGACGACGCTCAATTGGATGGCGACCATCCAGGGAAGAAATCTGGCGATCTTCTTATCGGACTACTTCTGTCATGACACGTCAACCACGCAATGCTCCACAGATCCGTTTTCGCTGACTGCGCACCAGATGGATTGGGCACTTGCTTCGTACGCGCTCGGTAACAACGGCGGAGCCGACGTGTACATATCGCCTGCGGGCGGCGCGATCGATACCTATCGCGGCGAAGAGGGTGACCGCTACGGCGCGCCGTGCGGAGCATACACCCAAAGCAATGGTTACCTGTATACTCGCCAGTTTGCGGGCGGCTTCGCCGTCGTAAACGCCACGTCGGGATCGCAAGTGGTAACGCTTCCGGCCGGTCACACCTACAAAGATGTTGAGGGACGCGCAATCTCGAATCCCCTCACCGTCGGACCGACCGATGCCTACATGCTGCTTACGACGGGTAACGGCTGCTCGTAGCGGTTCAACGGGGAAAAAGAACGGCTTCGCAAACGCGGAGCCGTTTTTTTATTTCTTCGCCCAGGACTGTTCCGAGAGCGGGTATTTGTTCTTTGTTTCAATTCGAGGGACGCCGGGCGCATAGCTGTCCGGATGTTTGTCGCCCCACTGCCTGGACAGAACGGTCAGGTATTCAAAATCAACGTACAACCCGGGGGAATCTTGATACTCGCGCATCATTGCGATAAAAGATTCGAGGTTGCCCCAGTGATTGCTGACGACCCACCAATAGTTCGGCAGGAAGATTTCCGGTGTCACCACCTGGTTTCGAACCATTCCGCCGATGAGTTCAAAACTGTTCCCGATCGCAATTGAGGCTTGGTGAAGCCGAAGATACCGCTCGTCGGGCGGCGGGCTCGGCATCTTGTTCGCCATTCGATAGAGATACTGGCGAAATGCCGGCTCTTCCAACGCCCGCGCCAAGTCGCCACTGCGCAGTAAGTTAGCGGCGTCGCGGTGGACGTCGTCCTCCAACATCTCGCGGAACGAAAGGATCGCCTGAATCGAGTTGGCGGCGCGCATGTGGCGCAGTTGAATCATGGCCGCGATGGCAGTCGCGGCGATAACCACGGTCGTCGCTACCGAAGCTACGGCCGTCAGCGTCTCCGATGACATCCCGGAAATGTTGCGGACACACCGCCGCAATCCTGGCCTGCCATGCTGTCGTGCGATGCACGAAGGCGCCGACCCGGCCACAATACTCATGGACGCGGGATGCGCGGCGTATACGAGGGTGGTGCGGACCCTACGCTTTTTCGGTGAGTCGACGCTCCAGTTCGCCGCCGACCGCGGGATTCGCGTGGTCGCGCTGCTGCGCACCGAACCGTACGCGACGCGATCGCCCTCGCTGCGCCGCCTGGGCATCGACGTGGATGCGTGGCCTTCGCCGCCGGCCGGGTTGTTCGTCGTTGAAGAGCGCACGGTGTACTTGCGTTCGCACAGCGCCATGACGGTCGCACACGAATTCGGCCACGCGCTGGACTGCGCTCTTGGCGACGGCATCTATCGCTCAGCCACGGACCCTGAAGTAAAGCGCTTATTTAAAAACGCTACCGGCTTTGTCACGCCGTATGCTGCAACTGCGTCCGACGAATACTTCGCAGAATGCTTACGCGCCTACGTCGAAGTGAACGACACGAACTCACTATGGCCCCCCGCCACCCGCCGCCGCTTACGCCGCATCGATAAAGAAATGTACGCGTATCTGCAAGAGAGGTTTCGCACGGATTTTGCATCCTAGCGACGCTCGCCGCCGTTTGATACGCTTTTTCGGGACGGGCGCGATCAGATTTTGCAACCATACTTGGCGGTCGCCGCCAGCCGGGCTGATCGCGGTTGAGGAACGCACCGTGTACTTGCGTTCGCAGAGCGCCATGACGGTCGCACACGAATTCGGCCACGCGCTGGACTGCGCCCTCGGCAACGGCGTCTATCGTTCAGCGAGCGCTCCTCAAGTGAAGCGCTTATTTAAAAACGCGGCCGGTTTTGTCACGCCGTATGCTGCAACCGCGCCCGACGAATACTTCGCCGTTATGTGGAATTGAAAGACCTGCTAGTTCAGCGCTCCCACGAAGTCAACAATCGCGTTTCGCGCCGATGCGCGCGATTAACCACGATGCCCCCAAGGTGGGCGGCTAGCCCGTCCCTCTTTCATCGAGACTCGGATAAGCCGGTTTCGATGGCAAATCGCGGGTGCAGCACAGAGTGGCATCACCCGTTCGGATCCATTAGTCTCTCATGGAGGCGGCGCGTCTAGAATAGCCTTAAGTGCCGCTGAGTCGCGCGACAATGCGCTATATACGGAACCCTCCCAGTTGTTGGGCCCATACGTGACTACTGACGCGCGCTGCATCCGGTTCAGTAAGTCTCGAGCACTAGGCCCATCAAATGTGGTCTTGCCTCCGGGGTCATAGAACGTCCGCCAAATTTCATAATACTTAAATTCACAGTATGCCTGAAAACGAGCGTCTAACTTCAGTTGCGCGATGTGCCGAGCGCAGAGAACCGCGTCATCTGCGGAAAGCATTGCTCGGTCAATTGACAAAACGAATTTTGGAACAATATACGGCGCAACGATCACGCACTGAATAAACTGGGCATTAAGAAATGCGTCCGAGTATGGATTTACGAACAGTCGACTCCCACCATCGGATAGAAAAGCATCACCTTTGCGTAAGTTGCACGCGTCACAACATGGCACGAGGTTGAGCGCAAACACACTAAACTCGGGAAACTGCGCCTTTGGAACAATATGATCGTATTGGGTCGGCACTGCGGGCTCGCCACACATAGGGCAGACCTGCGGCGAACGGGCCTGTACCTTTTTGAGGAATTCCCACAACGGGCGGCGATTCGCGTAAAGCCCTATGAGTGAATCTTTGTGGGCCTTTAAAGAAGCCGGTGTACTGGGCAGATTCTCGAGCCCCCCCACATGACTGCGGTAGGCCGCAAATCTAGCAGTTAGTTCCGGTAACAGATGCGCAAGAATAGTTCTAACAGGTTCTTGCTTTTGTGAAATTAGTTTATAGTGGAAGGCGGCGTCATCATGCTCGGCCCCGTCAATTGGCTGAATTAGCCTCACGCTTATTCGTTGTGCGCCGAGCGAGCATTGCGAAGAAACGCTATCGATTCCATATTTAATTCAGTAGATCGCTCGAGGAGCTCACTGTATGGCTGATCGCCGTATTCCGCCAATAGCGTTTGTTGATAGGGGAGGTCGATGATCGGATTGTCAAATACAAAGTTCGTAATCTTGGTGATATCGGAACCAAAAACTTGAAACGGCGGATTAGCGGCGATCGGAATACGCCCTTGAAGGATGCGCAGCACTTGGACACATTCGCTTGGCACTTCCCGCACGATGATTGGAGAATGCGTCGCAATAATAGCGTAGGAATGAAAGGCAGTCAAAAGCGTTTTCAGCATTCTTACAAACGCTATCTCTAGATTTGGGTGCAAAAACGACTCAGGCTCATCAATTATCAACAGCGATTCCGTCGATAACGTGGCGAGCAGAGCAATAACCTTTAGCGCAAATACCATCTGGCCCGCGCTTGTGTCGACCTCTCTGTCACCCTTTCTGAATTCCATCTCGAATTGGGGCCGCTCCAATTCTTTTAGGCGCAAATCCACTGGTAAGTCGGCAAAAAGCCAGGTCCCATTTTCAAGAGGATGGTATGCCGGCGTAGCCTGCCTCGCATAAAGGAAAATATCATCAAAGTCAATTGCCTGCGACAGCACCTCCCTCAATAGGTCCAACCGGTTCGGTTCCTCATCGCCGAT
>DASRSF010000166.1:0-6751 GCA_035656615.1 Vulcanimicrobiaceae bacterium
GCGGATTCCGTCAGGACCGGGCACCCACCCATCCGCCTGTAAAATTTGCTGCGCCTTTTGTGGATTGAACGGATGGTGCTCGAATTTTTCCGTGTACGCCCACGAGAGTTGCGGGGATTGGTCCGTCTGCGCCGGTATCGCCGAGCCGTGCATTACCTTGTCCACGATCTCGTTGCGATTGACGGCATACGCCAGCGCCAAACGCACCGAACGGTCTTGCAAGAGCGGCCGGCGCAAATTGAAATCGATGTGGGTGAACAGGAAATTATTCACACGGATCGCGGTTAGCCCGCTTTCCGGAGAAGCGATCCGCTGATAGTGCGGCCAGCTCAAGCCCGTTCCGCGCGCCAGCAAGTCAATCTCATGCGTTTGCAACTGCGTAATCATCGTGTTTTCGTCCGGCATAATTTTGAAGACGACTTCACGCAATTTCGGTTTGCCCAGGTAAAAATCGGGATTCGCCTGCATCCGTACTTCACTGCCGCGCTGCCATTGAATAACTTTGAACGGACCGCTGCCGATAGGCATTGAGTTATACGGCGCGCTGTTGAAGGACCCGCGGTCGTCGTTGTACTTGGCGAGCAGATGCTCGGGCAAGATAGCCGCGTTGCCGTTGACGCCCCACAACTGCTGCAGGTACGGCGCGTACAGGCGTTTCATGTGGTTCAGGGCGACGTTCGGATCGCTGCAGTCGATGTCGCGGATATCTTTATAACCATCCGTCGTCACGACGTTGTTGTGCGGATTCATCACGACTTGCCAGGTAAATTTTAAATCGCTGCAAGTAAGCGGCTTACCGTCGTGCCACTTGATGTTGTGCCGCAGCTTGTATTTAAGCGTTAGCCCGTCTTTGCTGACGTCGCCGTTGGCCAGGGTGGGGATCTCGGTCAAGGCGTCGGGTACCGGTTGCGCGTTCTGGTCGTAGCGCACGGCGTACGAATAGATGAACATCGAGAGATCGCCGGTGACCGCGGACGAATTGAGAACGACGTTTAACGAATTCGGATCGGCGTTTTCGGCAAAACGCAGGACGCCTGGCTGGGTCCAGGCATTGCCCCCGGCGCCTTCTCCCACCGACGCTCCTTGCTTTGTGCATGCTGAGACCAGGACCGCAAGGGCCAAAACGGCCGCCATACGTTTATGCATGCGGCCGCTAATTGGGCGTAACCTAAGAAAAACCCCGCATCGACGGGGTCGCCGGTGCTAGGGAGGCGTAGGGTTTATCGAGCTTTCGCCGAGCGCGTAGATATAGCTTTGCTCGGCCTGCCGAAGCGCGTAGATCGCATCCAGCTCCGAGGTCGAGGCCGTGGTCAGATTCGTTTGCGCTTGGAGCAGTGTAAACAAATTGGAGACGCCGGCACGATATTGCGCCTGCGTTGCTCGCAAGCTTTCACGCGCACTGGTCACCGCGACAACGTTTTGCGAAACGGCCGCCTGATCCGAAAGCAGCGTCGAAAGCGATTGTTGGACGTTAAGCTGCACGCCCAACTTCGCTTGGGCCACCTGCGCGTTTGCAAGGTCCAGCTGCGCGAGTGCCTGCTGCACCTGCACGCGGGTAACGCCTTGGTCGTAGAGCGGAATAGAAACCGTGAACCCGAACGAGCTGTTCGGCGCGAAGTCTTGACCATTGACCGTCGTGGAGTTCGTGCCGTATGAAGCGGTGCCGGAAATCGTGGGATAATACCCGGCTCGCTGCACTTGAACCGCGTACCTTGCGGAGACGGCCGTTTCTTGTGCCGCAAGATAATCGGGGCGCTGCGCGAGTGCACGCGCGACCGACTGATCGTACGGAAGAACGTGAATAAGCGCTACGGACGGATTGGACGGAGTGTTGTTCACCGGACGAACCAGCGTATTCGCATCTAAACCTAGTTGGTTGGCAAAAGCACCGAGCGCAGCCGCTTCGGTGCCTTGCGCGCTGAGCAACGTCGCTTCCGCCTGCGCAGTGGGCACGGCCGCCGTAACCGCATCGATGCGCGGCGCCACGCCAGTCCGAACTTGCGCGTTAACCAGATTCTGGTTGGCCTGGTTCAGGCTGAGCAACTGCTGATCGACGCGCACGGCGGCGTCCGCGGCCAGCGCCGTGTAGTATGCCTGCGCAACGTTGAACGACAGCGTTTCAAGTGAGCGTTGGTAGGTTTCCGCGCCCGCCACCGCGCCGGCACGCGCCTGGCGGATTTGCGCAATAACTTTGCCGCCGTCATAGATGAGCTGACGCAAATTGGCGTTCAGTCCGCGGCTAGTGAAGCTGCCGCCGAAGCGTCCCGCAGCCGCCGACGCTCCATTGTTGGAGCGGCTGCTGCTTGCAGTTGCGCTCAAATTCGGCAAATAGCCGGTGACCGCCAACGGCACGTTGAGCTGCGCCAGCTGGTTGTTTGCCCGCGCCTGTGCCAATACGGGCGAACGCGCAGCGGCAATATCGATTGCTTGCTGCAAGGTGATATTCTGCGGTACGCCAGGCACGGCAGTTGGCACGGGCATCGGCGCCGCAAGTGTAATTGCCGCTAAAACTATCGTTTCAATCACCGTTATTGTCCCCGCCGCGCCCCGGCAATTGCGACCGTACTGCCGTTTTGCAGTGCGTCGGGACGCGTCGTGATGACCTTCGTGCCCACCGTTATCTGCGGACTGTGAACTTCACTGAGCGTATCGGTTTGAAGGCCGACTTGCACGGGGACCTGCTGCGCTTTATTACCCGGTCCCACGATAAAGACGTTCGAACCCTGGTCTGTCTGCGCGACGGCTTCCCGCGGGACGACGATTGCGTTGGGATGACGTTCCTTTTGAACGGTTACGCTGACGAGCATGCCGCCGCGCAATGCGGCGTCCGGATTGGGTTGACGGATGCGCGCCTGGTATGAAAGCGTACCTTGCGTGGGAACCGCATTCACCGTGTTAATCGATCCGCGGTAGCTTCGGTTGGAAAGCTGTCCGACGTTGAACGAAACCGGAGTGCCGGGACGTACGAACGACAGATCCTCGTCCGGAACGTTAACGTTAATCCATACGGCATCGACCTGCGAGACACGCAGTGCGCCGGTGCCGGGCGTAATCATCGCGCCCGGATCAACCATGCGCGCCGTAACGACGCCATCGAACGGCGAATACAGCGAGGTCTGCGCGATCTGCGTGCGCAACGTGTTGGCCTGTGCCTGCGCGGCCGCAACCGCTTCGCGTGCCGCCTGCGCCTGCGAGCTTTGCACGCCCGTCGTACCGCGATTGGCGAGCGCACTGCGGTACTGCGACTGCGCCGCCACGTATGCGGCCTGCGCTGCGACGAGCTGGGACTTGGACACGTATCCTTGTTTGTAGAGCGTTTGATCCTGATTGTACGTGAGCTGCGCATTATCCATGGCCGCTTTTGCGGATTCAACCGCTTGCGAGGTGTTGGCCGCGGTAATCGGAACGTTGAGCTCTGAGGATTGCGCCTGTGCCGCACTCTGCGCAATCTGCGCCTGTACCTGTCCGAGCTGCGCGCGCAGCGTCGAGTCATCGATCTTTGCCAGCAGCTCTCCGCGGCTGACGCGATCTCCTTGGTTTACGTACACAGCAACCACGGGCCCCGACTGCTGAAACGAAAGCGTCGAATCTTGCAGCGGAGCAACTTGTCCATCTAAGTTCAAATAGGTCGCAATCGTTTGGCGCTGCGCCGGCGCGACGTCGACGTCCAAAGCCATCGAACCGCGCTGCTGCGCCGGTTTTGCGCAGCCGCCCAGGACGAGCGCGGCGAGGAACCCGGCCGCGGCGGCATAGCGAAATTGGTACATGGTGCTCCTTATCGGCATGAAAACGTCAACGCCGTTATATCGGCTCCGGTTGCAACCCGGCCATTCGTAATACAGGTATCCGGGGTGTTTTGATTCATTCCGGTCCCCCGTCTTACTACCGCCCCAACCTTAAATCCGCCGGGGAAGGCGGCGAAGCCGTGTTGTATTGTGACCTTGCATGCGTGCGAAACTGGATATTGGGCGGACCTTCAGCCGGCAAACGCGGGTCGAGGAATGGATGACGGCCGAAAAGGCGGGAAACCGCGGCGTCGACGTCCTTTCCACGCCCATGCTGCTTCAACTCATCGAAGAGGCGGCCATGGCTTGCGTGGCGCCGGTTCTGGGCGAAGACCAAATAACGCTCGGCACGCATATCGACCTGGAACACCATAAGCCCGTGCCCGTCGGATTCATCGTGCGCACGGAAGTAGAGGTCGTACTGGTCGACGGACCGCGTATTTCCTTCGCGGTTCAGGTCTTTGACGAACAGGAAGCGGTCGCCGAAGGCACCCACGAGCGCTACATCATGGAACGCGCAAAATTCCTGGCAAAGCTTGAAGAGAAGCTCGCGTAACGCTACCTTTATAGGCAACCGGGAAGCCCGCCTGCGTTACGCTGCAGGGGGGGCAACCTGGTCCCCGAAGGATTAGGTCTAATTGCCATAGGGTAATTGCGGAAAAACGCTTGGTTTTCCGCGGAACCGCACGGTTCGTGCGAACCCTGGCATGGTTTCCATTCTAGCTAGGAGGATAACTTGAAACGACTGAGCACCGGAGTCCTTGCCGCCGTATTAACGGTGGGCATGGGACTTAGCGCGGTGGCAGCGCCTGGAACGTCGCATGGCAACATCGGACCCAACGCGATCGCCCAGGCAACAGCTGCACCGTCTCCGGCAGCGAGCGCTCCTGCGTCGCCAGCGGCATCAGCCATGCCGGCAGGATCACCTGCCCCAGCAGGCTCGATGGCGCCCGGTATGCAGGCGTCAACTGCCCCGGCGGCGACGCCCATGGCGTCACCTGCCCCGGCGGCACCAGCGGCAAATATGCCGCCGGCGAACTTCGGTTCCCCGCCGTCCGGACAAATTCCAATCCTCTTTAACGATCACCACGTATACGCAAAGCCGGACGAGCTCAAACAGGGCCGCGTTTTGGCTGCGCTCGTACGCGGTGGCACGATCCTGATTCCGTTGCGCTCGATGTTCGAGCAAATGGGTGCGACGGTATCGTACGATCCCGGTTCGCGCACGGTAGACGTGACGAAACCCGGCTCCGACGTCAAAGTGACGGTAGGCCGCCCCGAGGTCGTAATCAACGGCGAAACACGTCCTCTTGACGTACCGCCCGAGATCTATCAGGGACATGTCGTCGTGCCGGTCCGTGTTATCTCGGAAGGCATGGGGGCGTACGTTCAGTGGGTTCCGGATCGCCGCATCGTGGTAGTCCGTTATCTGCCGCCGACTCCGCCGCCGCCGCCGGCTCCGCCGCCGACGACCGCACCGGCGACGCCGTCACCAACTCCGGTACCAACACCGTCAATCACGGCGTTCGTTGCCGGCGACTACATCATCTCGCCAAAGGTCTATAACGAGTTCAGCCCCGGCAACACCGGAAGCAACACCAACGGCGGCTTCTCGTACCGTATCCATGGCGCGTGGGAATTCAACCTCCTGAGCCTGCCCTGGATGATCGAAGGCGACTATCGTCAGTTCAACTATCCGCACAACCAAGGTGTCGCGACGGATATCACCGGATTAGCCGGTGCAATCCCCGGCAGCCTGTGCAACACCGGTCTTGCCGGTAGTGCACCCGCAGGCGATCCGGGTTGCGTCACCGCAATCGGCGGACAGTATCAGACGTTCGTTCCAGCCTTTACGGTTCGCGACTACGACCTCGATGCACACTTCGGTTTGAAGATCCTCGATCCGAAGATCTACATCGGCGTCGGCTACATGTGGCGTTCGGGCAACTACGGTTATCCGAAGCTCAACAACGTCGGCGGTGGTATCGAAAAACTGCCCGATCTGCAGAACAACGGGTTCACGTGGTACGGCAGCGCATACTACTATCCAAACGTTAAGGGCACCGGTACCGGCTGTCTCTCGCTGGGATGCATCCCTCCGGGCGGTCCGTACACGTTGGCGTACAATATCTTCAAGTACGACATCGGCGGCGCGTTCACGTTCGGACCAAACGTCCCGATCTATGTTGAGTTCGGTTTCCTTGGCGACAAGGGCACGAACCGTACCAACGCTCCGATCGACTTTACGCACTCCGGTCCGTACGTCGGTCTCGGCCTCAAGTTCTAGTCGCGTAAGCGTCAGAACAACAAAAGAGCCTCGCTGAACGCGGGGCTCTTTTTATTTGCTTTCCGTGCTAGTGCCGGGTCGGGCTCGGCGCAGGTGTGGGTGGTGGTAGTGTCGGCGCGCCGGACGGTAATGCGGTCGGTGAGCTTGTCGAGGAAGGTGCTGCGGAAACCGTGGGCATGGGCGAGGGTACGAGCGATCCCGACGGTAGCGGCGAGAGCAGTGGGAGCGGCGTCGGGGTAGGCGCCGGCGTTGTGCAGGGCGCCGGCAAAATTTCGACCTTCGGGCGACCCGGCGCGGGTGTGGGCGTCGGCGTGGGTTCCGGTGTGGGTGAAGGGGAGGGCAATGCCGACGAACCGGCACGCGGACTGGCCGATGGATCGGCCACCAGGCTCGCGCACGGAACCGCTTGCGCAAAATAATGCTCGGTGAATCCGATCGAAAGATCTTTCGCGAGCGCTTTACCGAAGAAGCTGTGCGGCCATTTCTTGATCACGATGTGCGCGTACGTCCACGCCTTATCCTGATACGTCTGCACCCAGACTTTACGGTACATTTGAAAGGCCAAAAAGTACGAGCGCGCCAGCTGTGGATCGTTGGGGTACTTACGCGCCCATGCGTCTAGCGCCTCATCGGCGAAATTGATGCGGCCGACTATTGAGGGATCCGTCGTATAGTCGCC
>DASRSF010000167.1:0-2547 GCA_035656615.1 Vulcanimicrobiaceae bacterium
GAATTATACGAGCACCGGGCCTCCAGAACGGCCCGCCCAAGGGCGACTTATAGAACTGGTTTGTTGCCGTCAGCGAAGTTGCGATGGGCATCCCCAGGCATAAAAGCCTCGAATACCGCTCGCACTGCGAGCCCGCTAGTACCCAAAACGGCGTGGGGCCATGGCGGTGCGGCGAACTGAACTTGCCAGGATTTTGATCCTGGCTAGTCGCCGTAGGCATTAATTCCTATTGAGCGGCGTGGTGTTGGAAAATGGCGTGCAGTACGATTAAACCTCGAGGTACTGTATATGACCAAGCAAGCTATCAGTCTTTTGGTCTTTTCCGCTCTCATTACAGGCTGCGCCGGCGGCAACGGTTCATCGCTACCGGGAGCGATTCAGGCCAATAGCGCACGCTCCGGAATAACGGCTCAATCTGCCGTCGTGCACGGCAACTTCACCGAGTATACACTGCCTGCGGGGGCACATCCCTCGGACTTTACGCGCGGTCCCTACAGCACGCTGTGGTTCCACTCGCCGCCGGGGCAGGGGACGCATGCCATTGCGTACCGCTTTTCCGAAGGCAATGGCACGACGACCGCTTACACCCTGGGCAACATGTACCCGAGCTACTCTACCGGCATAACCAGTACGGGCGGATACGTCTACTTTTTTGCTGATGATCCATTCTATTCAGAAAACAACGTCTACTTGGTACGCGTTAACAACGCTGGCACGTTTACCGTTTATCCAGACTATCAAGGTGATTCACCGATCTTCAACTTAACCGTAGGTTCGGATGGCAAACTATGGTACCCGTTCTGCGTTGAAGCCTGCGGGCAATATGGCAACGGCGATTATGTTGCCGGCACGCCAGTAAACAGCGGATCGAACCTTGCCGTGCAGCTCCCCGGATATACGGCACAATACGTAAGCCCCGGGCCGAACGGCGACATCTACGCAACGGCGACAAATTCGGCGCCCCCCGCAGGGGTCCAAGCTGCCGTTTTCGTCATTTCTACCAGCGGCAAGATATTGCATCAATTTGCTCTTCCCGATGACAGCGTGCCGTTCGGGATCGTCACCGGTTCCGACCACAATCTCTGGATCGCTGAATCCGGAACCAACAAAATTGCGAAGATGAACCCGACGACCGGCGCGACGACGCAGTACAGTGTACCAACCGCCGGCGCAGAACCAACGGTAATAACTTACGGATACGACTTAGCCCTTTGGTTCGTTGAGACGCACGCGAACAAGATTGCGCGCATTACCACGAGCGGTTCGGTGACTGAGTACTCAATCCCAACAGCAAACTCGGGCGCAAATGCAATACAGCCGTGCGATACTACGACGTGTTCACCCCATGGCGGCGTTTGGTTTACCGAGCAAACCGCAAATAAGATAGGCAAATTCAAGTCGCCACTGTAAGCGGCTGCGCGATCCTTGTGATCGTCGCTAACGCCATGTCCAACAGAGGTCGACCGAGGCCGCCCGGACGAAGCTTGCCTCATGCACGAGGTTTTCGCCCACAATAGTGGATTCCGGCGGGTGAGGCTCCGCCTGCTTGCGGTCCTCGCTGCGACGATAGTTCTGACGGCGTGTTCTCAGCCGCCGCACCGCGCGACGCGCACGCCGTCGCCTGCGCCCAGCGCGGCGAGGTTTGTGCGGGTTCTCTTTCCCGGGCATCGCGTCGTAGCGTACTACGGGGAAGCCGATGTACCGGCTATGGGCGTTTTAGGTACGTCGTCTGCGCAGCGCATTCTGCCCAGGCTATTGCGTCAAGCGCACGCATACGCACCTTACGGCGAGCCGGTCATTCCTGCGTTCGAACTCATAGCGGTCGTTGCGGAGCGTGCGCCGGGTAATGCGGATGCGTACAGTGTCCCGATCGATAGCGTGACGGTACGGCGCTATCTAGATGAAATTCGTAAAGTTCACGGCCTACTGATCCTGGACGTGCAGCCGGGACGTGCACCGTTCTTGCCGTACGTGAAGCGCTATGAGCGATTCTTACGCGAGCCGGACGTCTCGGTCGCGATGGATTCGGAATGGAGCATGGGGGCGGGCCAGGTGCCTGGCCAGGTTATCGGAAGCACGAACGCCGGCACGATCAATGCGGTCTCGGCGTACGTATCGACATTGGCCGGCCGTTACCACTTGCCGCAGAAACTACTCATCATTCATCAATTTACTAGCGACATGATCGAACGGCACCAGGATGTGGTGATGCGCCCGAACTTGGCGATTGTGTTTCACGTCGATGGTTTTGGTTCACGTGCCGGCAAACTGAGCAAGTACCAATTGCTTAGTCATGACCGTCACGGCGCTTTCATTGGACTAAAACTGTTCTACGAACAGGACGTCGACATGTTTTCGGCTGCGCAGGTAATGCGGCTTTCGCCCCGCCCGGATCTCATTACGTATCAGTAGGATGCCATGACACGCGAGCGCGCGGCGCTGTGGGCGCTCTATCTTGCCACGGTCGCGGTGTTCGCCGATATGTATGCCACGCAGCCGCTTCTTCCGCTGCTCTCGCGCGATTTCGGTATCGGCCCTGCTACGGCG
>DASRSF010000168.1:0-1666 GCA_035656615.1 Vulcanimicrobiaceae bacterium
CACGCGCCGGTGCGGATGAAAAGCAGAAGTGCGCCTTCGCCATGCCGGTGCAGCGAAAATATATAGGATGTCGTCTCAAGTCCGGCATGCTCGGAAAAGGCCACTAGCATCACGCCCCAGAGAATGCCGGGCGTGATCCGACTAAACGCGTTGAAGGCAGCGCTTTCGTACACGATCATCACGACGGCGGCGATCACCGCATACACGGCGCAATACAGAAGGAGTAATCGGCGCGCGCCATAAATGGCGTCAGCGGGGTTCGCCAGGCTCAGCCGCCGGTTGATTTCAGCGCTGAACCCTAGTCCGAGCAATTTGGACGCCACGACGGATATCGCGAGCGCCAAACCATAGTCAGCCACGGCGGCAAGGCCGAGCGTACGTGTCACGGTGATCGTCAGCGCGAATTTCAGCGCTAGCGATACGCAACGAAGCGCAATGCGAGCGAGCACATGCATAACTGGTCCTCGCTACGCGCTTCGGGCGGCCCGGAGCGCGGCGAGGATACGATCCCGGCCCGTGCGGATCCGTTCAAACCCCGAACAGGCATTCGCCCAGAAATCGCGAATCGCATCCGGGGCCAGGATAGTCGCGGCAACCTCATCGGCGTCAAAGTCCGCCGCATTGGCGACCCAACGGTTTAATCCGAGATCCGCATACGCGCCGAAGCCTTTGCGTTCGTAGCTAAGGTGATAAGAAGGAACGCCGTTTAGCAAGGACTCGAGCGAACCATGCAGACGAACCGAGACCACGACGTCCGGCGTATCCGCGATCAGCAGTTCTTTTAGCAGCACAAGATCGGCGCTAATGCCGATGCTCCGGTAGTAAGCGAGGTCGTCATTGCCTCGGCCCGTACTCTGGACCGCAAAGCTGATTCGGCAAGTCTGCCCCAGCCGTCGAATTAACTGTCGCGTTGCCGCCTCATATCGCTCGCGCTGCCGTGCCGTCCAACTCGGCGCCTTGCGCAGCACAAAGGCTACATGCGCCACTTTCGGGGTGGCCTTCTCTGCACGCCTCATGATTTCCAAACTGTGCCGCTCGAAGTTCAGGACTGCCAGATCAGGGACGCGCTGGGTGTTCGGGTTCTCGGCGAGGAACGCAGCTGAGCGATCGTCCCTAACGAATACGGCTGAAAACGTTCCTAACATTCCCACGAGCCGCGAACGCAAAGGCTCAGCCGGCATTGCCGGTCCAATGCTTTGCGGCAGATACAAAACCGGTTTGCCCGAAACACACGCCGCGCGCATCTGAAGCAGATGCCCTGCTTCGAGCTTGACTACCTCCTTGCAGTTGCGCGCGCGCAAATAGCCCCCGCCTACGCCGACCACAAGATCCGCCGAATCCAGAGTCCGCAATAACTCGCGCACCCGACCGTTGCTTCCGATGGGAAGTATTAAACCTGCTACCGCTTCTGCAACCCGAGCAAAGCCGCTGTCCGCAAGAACCGGCGCCGGATAGACGTCGCGGTATTGGGAAAATGAAGCTGGATCGGCTGCGATGATCGATATGCGCGTCGTGTCCCCCAACGCCAATTTCAGAAGATTGATTGAAAGATCGACGAGCAACCCGTCGCCCGAGTTTTTGGAACTGTATGCGTGGAGCAGGACCACATGCGTGTGCCCGGCCATCAAACGGCCTCCGCAAGCAAACGTCTGTAAAGATCTACGAG
>DASRSF010000169.1:0-2975 GCA_035656615.1 Vulcanimicrobiaceae bacterium
GCACTTCATTGTGCGATCCCAGCCCGACACGCACGACGGGGTTGGGGTACGCCGACAGTATCTGTGTGACCGGTCCTGTTGTAACTTGATTGCGATAGCCGGCCTCGATAACCACTTCGTGCGGTGGAACAACGCAGGCCGCTCCATTCGATGCCGGCGCGCGCCCAATGCCGGTCAGGTCCGATATTGTAGCCAGCGCGCCCTGACTGCACGGCCCGGCGGGTGTCGGAGCAGGCGTCGGTGCCAGTGCGACGGCGACCGCCAACAACATTTTCAAGATGGTGTGCTTTTATGTGCGCCGAGACTGCATCAGCTGGTCCGTAATTGAAAACGCCCGCGTTCGCAAAATGTTTTTCGTTTCGCGTCACGAGACTTAAATTATAATGCGATGCCGTCGCGGCGATTAATGAGTCGATTGGCAACAGGCTGACGGCGAACTGAGCCGGAACAGCGGACATAAGCCCCGGGTCCACTAGTCAGACTAGGCGAATTATGGCAGCGGGTGTGTCTTTTGTCAATTACTACGCGACCTGAAGATTGCACTTGCGCGGGAGCGCATAGCATAGGAAGCCGGCGAAACGCCGGCTTCCTTCGCAATGATTCGAAAAATTTCGTTATGGATGGTAAAGTGAGCGGACGAGCGCCGGCAGATGCGGGTTAATCCATTTCGTATTATCAGCGAACGTAACGCGTAACGGCGTGCACACCGGCAGCGCCGTTCCGAGCGGAAATACATTTGGATCCAGTCCGTACTTGTGTTTGATTTCGACGTTTGGCGAAAAGGTGCCGACATCGCGCGTTTCGGCGACCAAGCGTCCGCGCGCAATCAGACCGAATTCAACGGTCTTTGCGGCAATTGGTGCGACGTTCATGAAATCGATTGCCAACGTACCGTCTGTTGTAGACAACGGCACTTCGACGTACGGATAGCCGTAAATGTCCGTCCACGTATAAGGAGGCGCTGCGGGAAAATACCCGGGAACAAAAGCCGGATCGACCACGACATTCGGCGGAAACACTTGGCATGAAAGAACGTTAATAGGTGTAACGACGGGCGCGGGCGCCTGCGCTGCCGCGGTTAGCGGACCCATTACGAACAACATGCAAATCATGACGATGTGGCGATGAATACGATGCATATGTACTTCCTCTCGCTTAAGCGAATGGTGAAAGCCTCGCATATCAATTGCTAGTTGTGAAGGTGCTGTTAAAGCCCAGCAGCGCACCGTACCAGTGTCCAAGCACGCACGCGCCACGTCTCTCCATGTCCAACCGATCAGGCGCCTGTCGAGAACACAAACTATTCACGCGCCGGGCAGCCCGTCTTAACGTTTTCTTTATCGGGAGTGGATACAACGTGCGTGCTTACAGTCTGGGAGGACTACGCCATGCGACGCATCGCCGTGCTATCAGTTTGTGCCGCGCTTGCTGCATGTTCGGGGGGCGCGAATTTGACCCCGGAAACGCACAGCGTCGCGCCGGCGGACACAGTTACGTCGTTGGGCAGGCATAAGATCCAACACGTTATCGTGGTTATCCAGGAAAACCGAACGCTCGACAACTTGTTTCATGCCCTTCCTGGTGCCGACACGGCTTCAGTCGGCTTAACGCATACCGGTCAAACGGTTGCGCTCACCCCCGGGCCGCTCGAAGAGCCGTACGACCTGGGCCATTCACATGCGAATTTCGAAACGGAATACGACGGCGGCAAGAATGATGGTTTTGATGAGGTACCAACCTCGCCGCAAAGCACTGCAACGGCACCGTACCAATACGTCTATCAGTCCGAAGTACAGCCGTATTTCGATATTGCCAAAGAATTCGTGTTGGGCGATCACACGTTTGCCTCGCAAAACGGCCCCAGCTTTCCCGGACACGAGTATCTGATCGCTGGACAGGCGGCGGGAGCGGATGACGATCCGTCGGATATCGAGCCGTGGGGATGTGACGCGCCTTCGGGTACCACCGTGCCGGTCTATAACTCCGACGGATCGACGAGCAACGTTTTTCCGTGCTTTGATTATCAAACGCTGGGCGATCTGCTCGACAACGCGCGCGTTTCGTGGCGCTACTACACAACTGCCGGTACGACAAACCTCCAGCAGGAGATGATGCCGGATCCGTACGATGCCGTGCGTCATATACGGTACGGCCCCGACTGGCAACACGATACGGTGACGCCCTCCACGCAAGTGCTCAATGACATCGCAAGCGGCAATCTGGCCGCGGTGTCGTGGGTGAACTCACCCGCCGACGCATCGGATCATCCGCAGCTCAACGACGGACGCGGACCCTCGTGGGTGGCGAGCATCGTCAACGCGGTGGGGCAGAGCGCGTATTACAACAACACCGTGATTTTGGTGACGTGGGATGATTGGGGCGGCTGGTACGATCACGTCGTTCCGAAGGAATACGGCATACTCGGTACGGGTTTCCGCGTACCACTGCTCGTCGTGTCGAAGTGGTCAAAACATGGCTACGTTTCGAAAACCACGCACGAATTCGGCAGCATTCTCCGCTTCATCGAGGGCGTATACGGTCTGCCCTCGCTCGGAACGCGGGATGTCGTATCGGACGATCTCGTCGACTGCTTCAATTTCAACCAAACGCCTGCGCCGTTTAAGCCCATCACGCTCAATATGCCGCTCAATATCACGACGCTCCAAAGCGATACGCGCGCCAACGATAACTACTGAGGCGCACCAGGCAATCTTACTTCCAGCGGGTCACCGGGCTCTGTCAGAGCCGGTACAAGGGAAGGCCGGCAAGGGCGGGCTCGGATGTGTGAAGTAGGATTTTGGTCGTTATTCCTTGAGGTATGGCTCAATGAAGAGCCTCATCGTATTCGATCTGGACGGGACCCTTGCAAAGAGTAAGGCGGCGCTCGACGATGAAATGGCGGCGCTGCTCGGCGCCGCTCTTCTAGCAGGTTGCGCCGCCCCGGTACATCCGGTGCCAACGACCGTGGCCACGCC
>DASRSF010000170.1:0-13013 GCA_035656615.1 Vulcanimicrobiaceae bacterium
TCGGGATTTCCTGAAGTTCGCCTACGGTGGAGCGGATGCCGGCTCCTACCTTTGCGCGCATCCGCTAGTCGACAGCATTCACATCACCGGAAGTGAACAGACGCACAACGCAATCGCTGCGGCAATCGGCACGGCTAAACCGATCACCAGTGAGCTGGGCAATGTCAGCCCCACGATCGTCCTACCCGGTCCCTGGACGCGCAGTGACTTGGAATTTCAAGCGCAAAACATTGCAACGCAAAAAGCGCATAACGCCGGATTCAATTGCATTGCGGCGCAGGTTCTTATCGTTCCGCAGGGCTGGGAACATACGGAGGAACTCCTTGACGCTATTGCCGGCGTCTTCACCTCAATGGAACAGCGTCCGGAGTATTATCCCGGCTCAACGGCACGCAGACTGTCACTCGGCGGCCCGGCACATGCGCTGCGCAGAATGGTTGCGGTTGACGCGAATGCCAAAGAACATCCGGCGTTTCGCGAGGAAGCGTTTTGCGGTGTTTTGGCACAGGTGCGCATCCCCGGAAACACCGTATCCTACTTGTCCGCCGCCGTTCGGTTTGCGAACAACACGTTGCGCGGTACGCTAGGAGCGAACCTTGTCGCGCATCCGCAGACGATACGGCAGCATCCGGCTGCGATAAACGATGCAATTCGCGACTTGCGTTACGGATGTGTTGCAGTGAATACGTGACCGGCGTGGGATACTTCATCACCGAAACGCCCTGGGGCGCCTATCCCGGCCACACGCTTGAGGACGCCGGAAGTGGAATCGGCGTCGTGCACAATGCATTTCTCCTGGAACACACCGAGAAGTCCGTCGTCTACGGACCGTTCCGTCCATTTCCGCGCAGCGTGTTTGCACGCGAGTGGTCGTTGCTTCCCAAGCCGCCGTGGTTCATCACAAATCGCACCGCCGCGCAAATCGGCCGCGCACTTTGCGAATTTGAAACCTCCCGCACGCCGCTGCGCGCCATGCGCGTCGCCGCCCTCGCGCTGCGCGGCTAAGATTGTTTCGCGCCGTTTTGTACCGAGAGTTCCCAGCGGTATCCCTCCGGATCGTGAAACCATAGGCCCATGTGCGGTGAACCCGGTGCTTCGGGACCGATCTCGTCCCCCGGATCTTCCAGCTGGACACCGTTACCCCGCAATAGCTCCACGGCCGACCGCAGCTGCGCCATGGTTTTAAGATGAAACGAAAGATGATCCAGCGTCTCCGGGTGCGGTTCACCTTTGAAGAGCACGATCGTGATGTCGTCGTTGCTCAAGCCCACCCCGTCGTCGAAACGGAAGATCTCTTCGAGGTCGAAATTCCGCGTCCAAAAGGCGCGGCTTCGCTCTACGTCGCGCACCGCGATTCCGAAGTGACCGACCATGCCAAGATGAATGCTCATGCGCACTTGTACCCCCGATTAGTCGTCGTTCTCCATATCGGGATGCCCGGTGGACTCGAGCAGATCCAGCTCCTCGGCTTCTAAATCAAGCAGCCGCTGGATTCGGCGAAACACGGGATTGTCAACCTCGCCGCGGCGCTGCAAATCGATGAGCGCGCCACGCTGAACATCCAGTAAATCCGCCGCAAGATGGCGGTATTTGTCGGAATGTTGGGCCGCCGGCGCGTTTGGATCGGTACCGGAGAAGCCGCGCCATCGTCCGGCAAAACGCTCGCGCAGCATGCGTATGACGGGTTCGGGGACATCGCCCCGCTCCGCGACCTTGCGAAGCTCCGTGAGCGCGGCGCGGGCCGTTTTGGCAAGCGCCGCGCGCGCCTCGCGTTCGTCAGTACCGTCAGTTTGCACCTTAAGCCGCCGTAATAACCAGGGCAATGTACCACCCTGGCCGATTAACGTAGCAATCAAGACGCAAAAGGTAAGAAAAATAATGAGGTTCCGGTGCGGGAAAGGCCCGGACGCGGTCTGCAGCGGAATTGCCAGCGCCGCGGCAAGCGAAACGCCGCCCCGCATGCCCGACCACGCTAAGATTGCAACGTGAGACCAATCCGCTTTGCCTTCCGCGTGCTCCGGCTCGTTCGTCGATGGTAAGAGACCTTGCGCAAAAACCCATGCCATTCGCACCAGTATGACGGTCAAGCATACCGCGATCGCATACAGCGCTAACCGCCAGGCCGGTATGGGTCCCAATACAGAGGCGATGTGATGAAATTGCATGCCGACCAGCACGAAGATCAGCGCATTGAGCATGAAGACGATCGTAACCCAAAAACCACCGACCCGTTCGCGAGCACGCGGCGTAAGCACGCGCGGCGTGAAGCGTGTCACCGTAAGTCCCGCTGCCACCACGGCAAGAACTCCGGAGGCTCCAACGTGCGTCGCGGAGAGATACGCCAAGTACGGCGTCCCCAGAGAAATCACGGCTTGCAATGCGTCGTCCTTGGTCAGATGCCAGCAAACAACCGCTATTAGCGCCGCGCCGATGCCGATCACGAGCGCACCCACGACGGAAACGAACAACGCACCCGCCGCTTGCGTAAAGGAAAACGTCCCGCTGGCCACTACGCCGACGGCCAAGCCGTACAACACCAACGAGGTTGCATCGTTTACTAAACTTTCGCCTTCGATCGTTGCCAGGACGTGGCGCGGGATTGGTACGCGCGCGACGATAGGGGCGAACGCGACTTCGTCCGTTGAGGCGACGATTGCGCCCAAAACAAGCGCGGTGGCGTACGTCATATTTGGAATCAAGGCATGTGCAACGCTTCCCACCGCGAACATCGTGGCGAGCACTAAACCGAAAGCTAATTGAAACAACCACCAAAGCCCGCTGCCGGTAAATAGCTCACTGGTCGGCGCCGTTAAACTCTCCCAATAGAGCAGCGGGGGCAGGAATATCACCAGAACCAAATTGGGCGGCATCGCCAGCTCGGGCAACTGCGGAATATACCCCAAGGCAATTCCGCCCAACACCAAGAAGATCGGATATGCCACTCCCAGCCGGTTAGCCAGAGAGACCAATAGCAAAATCGCCACGACGATGACCGCAAGGTCAATCGTCACGCCGCTCATGCCGTCCGGTACCGCATCAAGTCGTGATGATACGCTCGAATGATCCCGCTGAACCGCAAACCCAGACGATTCGCCAATGCAATGGATCGGCGGTTCTCAGGATCGATAAGCGCATGCAGCGGCCAAATGTTCAAATCTTCAAACGCATGGCGCATCACCGCACGGGCTGCTTCCGTAGCAAAGCCCTGCCGATGGTAGGCGGAATTGAAGATCCAGGCGATTTCTACCGCCTTCCCGTGTTCCGGAATATAGGCGACGCCGCACTCGCCGATAACGCGGTTATGCGACTTGTGCACTACCGGCCAGATTCCGAAGCCGTAGTCGTCTTCACGGCACCGCATGCGGCCGATAAGCGTGCGCGTGCGTTCCCGATCCAGGGGCCCGCACGGAATAAACCGCATCGTTTCCGGATCGCCGTAGATCGCGAATGCGTCGTCCAAATCACGCTCGACGTCCCAGCGGCGGATGATGAGCCGCTCGGTCTCCAGCACGGGATTCATGTCTGCTAGCGCGCCTGCGGCATAACCTGCACGCCCGCACTGCGCAGCATGTTGAGCACTTGCGCAACCGGGAGGCCGTACACGGTTATTCCGTCTCGGCCAACCATCGTTTTCGCGTTAAAGAGCGCATCATAAATTGCTGCTTCCGTCGCTTCCGCGGTTGCGCGGTAAAGACCGTCCAAGACCTCGCCATTCTCAATGAACGGGCCGCGTGGAGCCGCGATCGTGAAGCTCGCATTCTGATTAAAGACGTACGACGTGCTGAAAGCCAAAAACAAGTCGCCGCTGCCGACGTCGCTGGTCAGCCCCGTTCGGCCCATACCCAGCGCTGCACGTAAAGCCAGCGCGCGCAATTGACGCGATTCCAGCGGCGCATCGGTGGCAACAACGATGATGATGCTGCCCGAAGCCATTCGCCCGTGTAACGCCACGCGCTGCGGAAACTTTATTCGGTACTCATTGCGCAGCCGCTCTCCGACGTGAACGCCGTCAATCGTCAGCTGTTCGCGCGTCGAACCGGTATTGTCGTTAACCAGCACGCCCACGGTGTATCCGCCGAGATCCTTCGGTAAGACGCGCGAGGCCGAGCCTATCCCCGCTTTAAAGCCGAACGCCTTCATTCCGGTACCCGCTCCCACGCTGCCGCGGGCGAACTGCCCGGGATGGGCGTTATCGAGCAGCGTTACGACGTCTTGGGGGCTTACCGCGCGCGCTTGAATGTCGTTGAGCAATTGGTCGTCGCATTCGGCTACTACCGGAAGCGGAACGTCATCACGGATGCCGATCTGCGGATGATGCCGGATTTGCCAACTCACCACGCCATCATCCGCTCGTCCAACGTTGAGCGTGTTGGTCAACACGACCGGCTCTTCCAAATATCCGGACTCATTAACCCAGTGCGTTCCGGTCATTTCGCCGTTGCCGTTGAAAGCGACCGCAGCAGCGGAAACTTTGCGCAGCCACGGGTCATCGTTCGGTAAGATCGCCGTCGCGCCGGTGCGTATCCGGGAACCTTCGATCTTCGTGATGTGCGAAACACGCACTCCGGGTACGTCCGTGATGCCGTCCAGCGGCCCGGATGGGTAGAATCCAAAGCGGAACGGTATCGCGGCCCCAGCGGGCGTTACCCAGACCGCGAGCAACAGGGCGACTAGGGCGTACAGGGGACGTCTCATGGGGCACGACATTAGGTCCGTCGTCACCATGAGCCCTGCAGGCTCGGTCTATAGGCTCACCTAAGTCAATATTTCTACGTCGCGCCAAAGGAGTTTTGAGATCCTTACAGTTCCGGACAAGATCAAGGCGGCCCACGTCTACGAGAATCTCTCTTCAGCCGAGCTCGTCGAGCACGCGCTTCGCCTGGGCGAGGGCGTCCTCGGGCTGGACGGCCAGTTGATCGTCGACACTCGCCCGCACACCGGCCGCTCGCCCAAGGATAAGTTCTTCGTTCGGGAGCCTTCCAGCGAGAAACATATCGATTGGGGCGAGACCAATCGGCCCATTTCGCCCCAGGTTTTCGACGCGTTGTGGGATCGAGTGCGTGCCTACCTTTCGGAACGGGAAGTATATTCGCTCGACTGTTATGTAGGAGCCGACGACCGCTACCGCTTGCCCGTGCTCGTGGTGACGGAATTTGCCTGGCATAACTTATTCGCCAGAGATCTCTTCATCGTGCCCGAAGCTCCGCCGGCAGGTTTCGTACCCGAATTCACGGTCGTCGACGCAGCGCTTTTTCAGGCGGATCCGCAGCGCGACGGCACCAATTCGTCAACGTTCATTCTCGTGAATTTTGAAAAGCGGATGATTCTGATCGGCGGCACCAAGTACGCGGGAGAAATCAAGAAATCGGTTTTCACGATCATGAATTACCTTCTGCCGCTTCGTAATGTCTTGTCGATGCATTGCTCGGCAAACGTCGGCACGCAGGGTGACGTCGCCATCTTCTTCGGTTTGTCGGGAACCGGAAAGACCACGCTCTCGGCGGACAGCCGCCGGCCGCTCATCGGAGACGACGAACATGGCTGGTCCGCCGACGGCATCTTCAACTTCGAAGGCGGCTGCTACGCGAAGGTGATACGTCTTTCCCGCACGGCTGAGCCGGAGATTTGGGCGGCCTCGCACCGTTTTGGCGCGGTGCTCGAGAACGTCGTGTACGACCCGGCCACGCGGCGTCTGGATTTAAACAGCGATGCAAACACGGAGAATACGCGATCGGCGTATCCTCTGGAATTTATTCCAAACATCGTGCCGGGAAGTCAAGGCGGCCATGCGCGGACCATTATCATGCTCACGGCGGATGCGTTCGGCGTGCTGCCGCCGATTGCGCGTCTGACCAAAGAACAGGCGATGTATCATTTTCTTTCAGGCTACACCGCCAAGGTTGCAGGCACCGAGCGCGGCGTCAGCGAGCCGCAGGCGACGTTCTCAACGTGTTTCGGTGCGCCGTTCATGGTGCATCATCCCACCGTCTATTCAAAGCTGCTCGGCCAACGGATCGACGCGCATAACGTGCGTTGTTGGCTCGTAAATACGGGTTGGAGCGGCGGTCCGTACGGCGTGGGCAAACGCATGTCGATTGCGCACACGCGTGCGATGGTAAACGCGGCAATCGAAGGGACGCTCGAGGATGCCGAATTCGAAACCGAGCCGTTCTTTGGTTTATCTATTCCGCTGGCGGTTCCGGGCGTCCCCTCGGAAGTCTTGAATCCACGGAATGCCTGGCTGAACGGTGCGGCTTACGATGCGCAGGCAAAAAAACTTGCGCAGCTGTTCGCGAACAACTTCAAACGTTTCGAGGCACAAGCTGCGCCCGGCGTACGCCAGGCCGCAATCAAGCCGTAAGAAGCGAGCGCAACGCGCGCCGCTGCACGATCGGCAAGCCGATGATTGCGGGCGTGAAGCGTTTGCGGATGCCCGCGACCACGGGGTGCGGATTAACGAGCGCGTGCATCAGAACGTCGGTTGTTCGCACGACCTTATGCGCGATGCGCAAACGGCGCCGCTGGTACTGGCGAAGTGCGTTCTGCGCGCTGCCGCCCGTCAGCGAAACGCTTAACGCGGACGCGAGTGACCACGCGTCCGCAAGCCCGGTATTCATTCCTTGTCCGCCGACGGGACTATGAGCATGAACGGCGTCGCCTGCAAGCACCACATTTCCGCAGTACATGGCATCCGCAACGCGCCGGTGAACGCGGAACGTACTGGTCCACGACGGTTCGGCCGTTAAACGTACGCCCAGCCCGGCTTGTTCGGCGCGCCGCTGTAACCACATCCGGGAGGCTTCCTGCGGCAATACTTCCTTCGGCGAGATGACGACGAGCCGCCGCTGGTGCTCCGACATCGGAAACAGCGTTACAACGCCGGCTGATGAAACATGAACCACCGCCTCGTCCGGCGGCAATGCGGTTTCCACCTCGAGGTCGGCGAGCAGTGCGCGCTGCGTATAGGTACGCCCGCGAAATGGTATGTGCAGCTGCGAACGGACCGTGCTGTAGACCCCGTCGCATCCGGCGAGGAAGCCGGCGCGCAACGTGTATTCCCCTTCGTCATTTGCCACCGTGCATTCCACGCCTCCCGAGTGCGAGCGGAAGTGCGCCAGGGCATTTCCATACCGGACGATGACCTGCTGCTCCGCCAACCGATCGCGCAGCAGTGCTTCCGTCTTCCACTGCGGCAGTATGGCAATAAACGGATAACGGACCGGCAGCGTATCAAAGCGCACCAGTGCGGATCCGCGCTCGGTGACGAACCGCACCGCCCGCAAGCGGTGCGCGCACTTTAAAAACCGCTCCACGACGCCGGCGCGCTCGAATAGTTCAAGCGTGCGCGGCATGATTGCCAAAGCGCGCGATTGCGCGGACGGCGCGGCGTTGCGATCGATAACCAGGCAGGAGTGGCCTCGCGCTTGCAGTTGCACGGCAAGAAATAGCCCCACCGGACCGGCGCCCGCCACGATGACGTCCGCGTCGTTCACGTGCGCTCCGGCACACCGAAGGCTTTAAAGAGAATCCGTTTGGGCCGCTGTCCGTCGAACTCGCCATAGTGAATGCGTTCCCACGTTCCCAAGTCGAGCCGTCCATCGGTGACCGGAACGAGCACCTGGTGACCGAGCAGCATCCGCTTCAAATGCGCGTCCGCGTTATCTTCACCTGTGCGGTGATGCTCATAGTCCGCGCGCGCGGGCGCCAGTTCTTCAAGCCAATGCGTAATGTCGTTCCACAAACCGGGTTCGTGATCGTTTACGAAGATGCTGGCGGTGATGTGCATGGTGCTTACCAGGATGCATCCATCGTGCAGCCGCGCTCTCTTGCGTACCTCTTCGACGCGATCGGTAATATCCAGGATCTCGTACCGCCGGCTCGTCGTCAGGGTGATCCGCTCGGTATACGTAACCATTCCTTGCATTGATTCCATCTGTTCTTAATCTTATTCTCAGCCGTTTTTCCGGACCTGCGCGTTAGAGTGGACGTACGACCTTTAACCCAAGGAGTCTTTATTCGTGAATACGCTTCGTAAACTCGTGTCGGCTGCGGCCGTCATGCTTGCTCTGGCGGCTCCGGCAGTGGTGCTCGCCCAGCAAGCGGGCCCGGCAACGGCGCCGGCCGCCGGCCAGCAATGGCAGGGCCACAGTCACGGCATGATGCGCATGATGCAAAATTTGAATCTGTCGGACGCGCAGAAGTCCCAGATCCAACAGATCATGCAAAAGTTTCGCCAGTCGCATGCTCAAGGCGTCCGCCCGACGCAGGCCGAGCGTGACCAAGTACATCAGCAGGTCATGAATGTGCTGACCCCGGCTCAGCGCACGCAATTCCAACAGAACCTCCAACAGATGCGCCGCGAGCACGAAGACCGCGGCGGTGCGCCCTCAACGCCGCAGCCGTAAACGTCCATCCGCGGTAACCTCGAGCGCGAGGCTCCCCAGCGGAGTCTCGCGCACGTTTATTACCGCCATCCCCGCAGCGTGCGCCGCGGTTACGCCGGCGGTGCTGTCCTCGAAAACCACGCAATCCGGCGGTTGAACGCTCAAACGCAAAGCGGCGTACAAATAGCCGTCCGGCGCCGGCTTATTTTCGCGAACGTCCTCGGCGGTAACCAGCACCTGCGGGGTCGGTAGACGCGCACGCCGGAGCAGTTCGCTCGCCAACCCGCGCGGACACGACGTTACGATCGCCCAGCGGGCGTCCGGGAGCCCCTCCAGCAGCGCGTGCGCCCCGCGAATCGCCTGTCCCCGTTCGGTTACGAGCGTTCCGAAGAGGTCGAACAACACCGCATCGTACATCTTCTCCATGATGAACGGCGATACACTTGCAATTCTAGTCGGCGGCGGTCCTGCGCCCGGCATCAACAGCGTTATTGCCTCAGCGACGATCGAAGCGGCGAACAACGGCCTGCGCGTGCTCGGCCTTTACGAGGGCTACCGTCACATCGTCTCGGGCGACACGTCCCATGCAGTAGAGCTCACTGTCGACCAGGTCTCGCTCATACACGCCACGGGTGGATCCATCTTGCGCACTTCGCGTACGAACCCCGCGAAAGACGAAGCCTCGC
Organism: Vulcanimicrobiaceae bacterium; assembly: GCA_035656615.1. Taxonomy (GTDB): domain Bacteria; phylum Vulcanimicrobiota; class Vulcanimicrobiia; order Vulcanimicrobiales; family Vulcanimicrobiaceae; genus DASRSF01. Next base: position 9,071 of record DASRSF010000170.1, read on the forward strand.
TTGAAAATTGCGTGCGCGCGCTGACGTCGCTGGGTGTGCGTTACTTGGTTGCCATAGGCGGGGACGATACGACATATGGGGCCTCGCGAATTGCTCAAATGGCCGGCGGCCGCATTGGCGTAGCTACCGTACCCAAGACGATCGACAACGATCTTCCGCTGCCAGGTAATGCGCCGACCTTCGGATTTGAAACCGCTCGCTGCGTGGCAACGGGCATCGTCGAAAGCCTGATCATCGATGCGCGCACGACGGGCCGATGGTATTTGGCCGTAAGCATGGGGCGCAAGTCCGGCGCACTCGCCCTGGGCATGTGCACGGCCGCGGGCGCACATCTGGCCGTCATTGCTGAGGAGTTCACGTCCGAGCACATCGATCTCAACGTAGTAGTGAACACGATCGTCGGATCTATTATCAAGCGAAAGGTACAAGGTCACGACGATGGAGTGGCGGTTATTGCCGAAGGCATCGCCGAGCGGCTCTCGCCTGAGCAGCTTGCCGCGTTTGAGAGCGCACCTCGTGACGCGTATGGGCACGTCCGTCTTGCGGATATTCCTTTGGGTCCCGTGCTACGCGATGCGGTGCGGCAGCGACTGTCCGAAATCGGCATGGCAACGACGATTATGACCAAAGATATCGGCTACGAGCTGCGATGCGCCAAGCCCGTACCCTTTGACGTGGAGTACACTCGCACGCTGGGCTATGGGGCCGTGCGGTATTTGCTGGACGGCGGCAGCGGCGCACTGATAACGTCTTGCGCCGGTGGAGTGGTTCCCATCACGCTAAACGAACTACAAGATCCGGCGACGGGTCGCGTTCGCGTCCGCATGGTCGACGTGCAGACCGAATCGTACCGCATCGCACGAAACTACATGACGCGCTTGAACACCACGGACTTGCAGGAGCCGCAGCTTTCTCGGCTTGCCGCACTGACAAACCTCTCCGCGGATGCATTCAAACAACAATTTGTAACCAGCACTTCTGCGCAGGTCGCCGTATGATCACGAAGATCGCCTTGCCATGGTGTTTGACGTTGGCCATCATGGTGACGGCGTGCGCAGGGGCGGGGACCTCCGCAGCCTCGCGACTACCCGGGCCTTCTGCCGCCGGCGCGACGCCAACCCTTACGTCGGCACCGGCGACCAGCGGATGCCGGTCCTCAAGCACACCTGCGCCCGTACCGCCGGGCGCTTCACCGCAGCCGGCAACGGGATTAACCGTACCTACCGGGTTACGGGTCCAGAAGATCGCGCACATCGCTGACGGCCCCCGCGAGCTCGCATTCGCCCCGAACGGTGATCTTTTCGTTGGAACGGATCGCTCGAACGTATATATCATTTCGAATGCTGAAGCGGCGCCTGCGGCACCACGCATATTTGCTACGGTGAATGACGCGCCCGCCGCCGGCGTGACCGTCTCGATGCAGAACTGTTCAATTTACGTCGGCACGCAGTTCGGCGTCTATCAAACTCCGTACAACGTGGGCGACGTGACGGCGCGCACGTTGAAAAAGATTGCCTCCGTGCGGCCGGGTGGTTCAGGGGATCACTCGACCACCAGCGTAGCCGTTTCAGGCACGACGCTCTACGCGTCGGTCGGTTCTTCGTGCAATGCATGCACGGAAAGCGATCCGACGCGCGCGACGATCGAACAGATGCATCTTGACGGATCCGCCATGACGCCGAAGGCTATTCATATTCGGAACGCAATCGGGATTTCCGTAAATCCGGGCAGCGGTGCACTCTGGGCGGGCGATGCCGGGCAAGACTCACTTCCCGCCGGGCATCCGTATGAATTTTTTGATGACGTTTCTGCGCACGCCGGCGTTGCGGACTACGGATGGCCGCGGTGCGAAGAGAACCATCTCGCATATCAAGCAGGTGCGAATTGCTCGTCCGAAGTCGCGCCGCGCGTTGAGTTTCCCGCCTATGAAACGATTATCGGTACGACGTTTTACGAGCCGCCCGCCGCTGCTGCGCACGCACTGCCCTCGGCGTACCGCGGAGGCGCCTTCGTGGCAATGCGCGGCTCCTGGCATACCAACGCTTCAGGCATTGCTGTTGCTCCGCCGTTTGTTGCGTTCGTACCGATGTCCGGAGACTCGCCGAAAACCGCGGTCAATTGGAAGACGCCGACAACGCAATGGTCGGCGTTTCTAACCGGTTTTCAGAGCGCTAACGGCTCCCGCATCGGTCGACCCACCGGTGTAGCCGTGGGCCCCCAAGGTTCGCTCTTCGTAGCGGACGACCAGAGCGGCTTTATTTACCGCATACGCCCTTAGGAAGGCACCCGGGCTGGGTATACAAGGGGCGATGGCTGAGATTTTTGGAAATGGCGGCGAAACGGTCCCCGTTAGCGGCTATTACGAGTGCTCGGATTGCGGACACCGCGAACACTTCACCCGCGGATCAACGTTCCCGCCCGATCATCATCCTGAGAAACCATGGACGTTGTACCAAGCAACGGAAGAACTGCCCGCCGGTCAGACGACGAACTCGTAACGCCGTTTCCTCGAAGTTTCAGCCCTCGCGAACGGAACGCGAGAGGTGTTCAGCGATCACCGCGTACGAACGTTCACTGATCTCGGCGTATCCGTCATCATTCGGGTGGTAACCGTCGTCGCACAAATACAGCGCGGCTGCTTTCAGCGGCGCGTTCGTGTAGGTAAATAAGTCGATAAAACATGCGTCGAACTGGCCGGCTATCGAACGCATGCGTTCGTTCAGCCGTGCGCAAATGTGCATAATCGGAAGCTTCAAAAGCGGCGCAACACCTACGGTCTGCGTAACGTCCGGCATACCCCCGGCCAGAAGAACCGCATCCGGCGCAGCATCTCGCACTGCTGCGAGCAGATGCGCAAAGCGACGTGCGAAGACAAAGCGGTCGCGCGTGTAGCGAAGGTCGTTCGCGCCGGCCACGAGCAGAACCACGTCCGCTTGCGCTCTATGAAGTTTCGGAACCTGATGACGTAAAACGTCCCCCATCGTTGCGTGGGGGACGGCGAAATTTGCGTACGTACTGCCCGGACGGGAAGCACGCAAGGCATCGAAAATGCGGTGTGCCAGTCCGTTCTCCGGGGTCGAGGCTCCATATCCGAAGGCCAAGCTGTCACCCAGCACGACCATCGCCAGCCGCGCCGCTGCTGACGATACGGGCGTCGCTCGGTGCATTGCTTTCTATCATCCCCAAACTTTTCGCGAGTGTATCAAGACCTTTTGCTCGCCGCGCGTAGTGCGGAAGGCCCCATGCGCGAACGTTCGAGCCGCCCCCGCAATGCAAAAAACCCACGGTTCTAAACCGTGGGTTTTCGGTGTATTTAATCTGGCGCCGACCTACTTTCGAGGAACCCTGCGGTTCGACTATCATCGGCGCAGGCGGGCTTAACTGCCGTGTTCGGGATGGGAACGGGTGGGACCCCGCCGCTATGAGCGCCAGAAACTTGATCCCAGCCGAGACCGCGAGCCGGAGCTCTAGCGTGTCTCGGTGGAAAGCTGCATACAGAAGAACTTTCAGTGCCGAACCAAGCAGCGTAGTTTAGTCAAAGTGTCCGAGCTATTAGTACCGGTTAGCTGCACGCCTTACGGCGCTTCCACCCCCGGCCTATCAACGTGGTAGTCTCCCACGACCCTTCACTCTTACGAGGTTGAGATCTCATCTTGGAGTCAGTTTCACGCTTATATGCTTTCAGCGTTTATCTGGTCCGAACATAGCTACCCGGCTATGCCCCTGGCGGGACAACCGGTTCACCAGCGGTTCGTTCAACCCGGTCCTCTCGTACTAGGGTCGACACTCCTCAAATCTCTAGCGCCCACGGCGGATAGGGACCGAACTGTCTCACGACGTTCTGAACCCAGATCGCGTACCGCTTTAATGGGCGAACAGCCCAACCCTTGGGACCTACTACAGCCCCAGGATGCGACGATCCGACATCGAGGTGCCAAACCTC
>DASRSF010000171.1:0-16604 GCA_035656615.1 Vulcanimicrobiaceae bacterium
CACGTGTGGTCGCATACAAGCGGCCCTGCGGCCTGGCGCCGACCCAGTGTCCGGAGCGTCCGATGCGCTGAAGCGCGACGGCGATGGATCGCGGCGATCCAAGCTGCACGACCAGATCGATCGTTCCGATGTCGATGCCGAGCTCCAGCGAGGCCGTTGCGACAACGGCGCGCAGCTCACCATTTTTCAAGCGCGTCTCGGCCTCGAATCGACGTTCTTTTGCCAGACTGCCGTGATGCGGCATCACGATGCCCTCGCCGAGCCGCTCCGTCAAGGCAAACGCCACGCGTTCGCTCATACGCCGAGTGCCGACAAACACTAGCGTCGTGCGGTGCGCTCGAATATGATCCGCGACCCGATCGTAAATCTCGCTCCACATCTCGGTGCTGGCGACCGGACCCAGTTCATCCGACGGTACTTCGACCGCCAGCGCCATGTCGCGCCGGCTGCCCACGTCCACGATTTTCGCATCGGGGCTAAGAAAACGGCCGACTTCTTCCAGCGGACGAACCGTCGCCGAAAGGCCGATGCGCTGGGGTTTACGGCCGCCGTTCGACTGTACGAGGTGATCCAGCCGCGCCAATGTCAGCGCCAAATGCGATCCGCGTTTGTCCGCGGCCATTGCGTGTATTTCGTCGACGATCACCGTGGAAACGTTGCGGAACAATGCACGCGAACGTTCCGCCGTCATCAAGATGAACAGCGACTCCGGCGTGGTCACCAGAACATGTGGCGGCGTGCGCAGCATGCGCGCACGCTCGACCATTGTCGTATCGCCGGTGCGTGTCGCCGACCGGATCGGGCGCATAAAGATTTCGCCGCGCGCTTGTGCCAGCTCCAGCACCTCGCCCAGTGGAATCTCCAAATTCTTTCGAACGTCGTTCGTTAGCGCTTTGAGCGGTGACACGTACACAACCAGCGTCTCGTCGGGGAGATCCCCGGATGACGCGCGCTTCAGTAACTCGTCCAAGCAAATGGAAAACGCAGCCAGCGTCTTACCGGACCCCGTCGGGGCCGATATCAGAACATCGTAACCCGCGCGAATAAGCGGCCAGCCTTCGATCTGGGGAGCCGTCGGAACCCAAGAGCGACTCTGGAACCACTCGCGCAATAGCGGATGGAACTCATCGAGCACGTTGCCCTATTCAACACCGCTCCGGCAACCTATGTTTCACCCCGCCATCGCAGCGGCCACCAACCCAAACCAAGCGACCAAGAAAGCAAGCGCGCGGCGAGGCCTCGACAAGCTCGGCCGTCCTTCGACAGGCTCAGGATGACAAGTTGGGGACTCGGCCTATTTTGTGGCGGTTACTTGGGATGTGGTTACGGCGGAGGCGTGGTTGCCCCAGGATGAGCGGATGTATGTGATGACGGAGGCGATGTCGGAGTCGCTGAGTGTGCCTTTCCAGGCGGGCATTTGGCCGTTGTATGACGTGCCGTTGACGACGACTTTGCCGCTCAAGCCGTTCTTCACGATGTGAATGACGGTTGTGGGCGAGCCGGTAACCACGGGGTTGCCCGCCAGTGGGGGAAATACTCCCGGCTGTCCTTTGCCGTTCGCCTGATGGCAGCTGGCGCAATTGGTGCTAAACACCTTGGCGCCGTTTCCGGCGGAAGCCATCGCGCCCGACGAAGCAGCGTTGCTCATCGCGCCCGTTGTTGCGGCGGCGCTGGCAACGGGCGAGGCGCCCGGCGAAGCGTTTGTCGTCGTCGTCGTTGTCGTGGTGGAAGAATTACTGCTCTTTGCGCCCGAGCAGGCTGCCGCGGAAATCAGTAACGCAGCGGCAGTAATGATGACCGGCACGGTCTTTTGCATTCCCTGGTTCCTTTCACAAAGCCCGGCTATGCCGCGATGGTACTCCATGAATCCGCCTGGGCCTCTGGGCTCATATACCCACGCCGGCAGCGGATACCGGCGCACTCCACATTCGTCCCGAAAGTGCAACCAACCATACGATTGAAACGATGAAAATTACGGTGAATACGATACCCTGCACGATATTGCCGTAGATATACGAACCCGTACCGAATAACGCAGAATACACCGTGCACAGCCCCAGCACCCAGCCGAGCAGCGAATTTGGTAAGCTGTCCGGTGAGGGCGGTAAGCCTGAATGTTCGCGAATACGCCGCCACCCGGCGCCCGCAGGACGAACTTTTTCGTAAAAGCGTACCAACTGTGTCTCGTCGGTGGGCGCAGTGACGAAGGTCACGATGAGCCACACGACGGTCGTTACCGCAACGGTAAAAATCAACTGCATGTTGGTGTCCACATTTCCGCCCGCGCGATGGTAGAAAAAGAATCCCAGCGAGATGAGAAACGATCCCGCCATCGCGGCAATCTCCGTCCACGCGTTGATCCGCCACCAAAACCAGCGCAGCAAATACACCAGACCCGTCCCCGCTCCGACATCCAAAATGAGGTTGAACGTATCCTTCGCCGTCGTGAGCTCAAATGTAAATGCAACCGCGCAAATCATGATCAGCGCCGTAACCAGCCGCCCCGCGAGCACGTAATGACGCTCACCGGCATCGGGATTGAGAAAACGGCGGTAAAAATCGTGTACCAGGTAGGACGATCCCCAGTTGAGATGCGATTCCAGCGTCGAGCGGTACGCAGCGAACAATCCCGCGACCATGAATCCGGCCCAGCCCGCCGGCAAAAAGACGAGCATGGCCGGATACGCAATGTCGTCGCCGAGCTGATTTTGCGCGACCCCCGGAAACGCCCGGTGAATGTCGGAGACGTGCGGATAGACGACAATGGACGCGAGCGCAACGACGATCCACGGCCACGGCCGCAGCGCGTAGTGCGCAGCTTGGAACAACATCGTGCCCCAGAGCGAATCGCTCTCGCGGCGCGCGGAAAGCATCCGCTGCGCAACGTAGCTGCCTCCGCCGGGCTCGGATCCCGGATACCACACCGACCACCATTGAATCGTCACGGGTATCACGAAAAGACCCGCAGCCACCGACCAATTCGAGAAGTCCGGCAAGAGCGCGAGCAAGGATGAATGGTTCCCCTGGAAGTGCGCAATGAGGCCGTGCAAACCGCCCAGCCGCATGACCTGCGGCGTGCGCAGTGCGTATACCGCGGCGGCAATTGCGCTCGACATGGTAATGATGAACTGAATCATATCCGTAACCATGACGCCCCATAGGCCCGCCGTCGCGGCAAAGACAATAACGATGGCGCCGGCAAAGACAAGCGTCGTGAGCTCCGGCAACCCGAACAGCACGCTGGCAATTTTCGAGGCTGCCAGGTTTACCGACGAGATGATCATGATGTTGAAAAAGAAACCGAGATAAATCGAACGGAATCCGCGAACGATGGCCGCCGGCTTTCCGGAATAGCGCAGCTCGTAAAACTCCAAGTCCGTCAGCACGCCGCTTCGCCGCCACAGACGCGCGTAAAAGAACACGGTCGCCATTCCGGTGAGCAAAAACGCCCACCAGGCCCAATTCGCGGCGACGCCACCCGTGCGAACCAAGTTCGTAACCAGGTTGGGCGTATCGGTACTAAATGTCGTTGCGACAAGCGATATGCCGATGAGCCACCACGGCGCCATCCTGCCCGCCGCAAAAAACTCCGTCGTGTTCTTTCCGGCTCGGCGAGCCAGGAAAATCGCGGGCAGAAATGTGATACCGAGCGAGACGGCGACGATCGCCCAATCCAGGGTCCTCAGGTGCATGCGTTCCCTTTCACGGCGTTTGCGCGCCTGCGCGGTACAGCACGAGCGTGGTTGCAAAACTTCTGCGCCCATTCGAGAGCACTGCAATTGCACGCAGTTCGGCACGAGCGTCCGGGGCAAGTCGAAGATCGACCGGTGCAGTGTAGCGCGTCGAATGCGCGGACGGCGATGAACCGTCGGTCGTATAGTAGATAACCGCGTTCGGAACAGCCTCGTCCAAAGCGACCCGAACCGCCGGGCCAACAACCCCCGCGCTGATTCCACGTAAATTCGGCTGCAGTCCCGCGACCTCCAAACCGTCCATGCCCGTCAGGCGCATCGTCGGATTCGGAATGTGAAACGGCAGATTCTGCGCCTGCAACCACGCGTACTGCGTTCGCATCCGCGTGGAAAAGCTGGGCCAACTTCGCAGCTGCGCCGGTGTCCATGTCATCTCCGCGACCGCCAGCTCGCGCGGTAAAAGGCGGTAAAATAGCAATTCCGGCGTCGGAATAAACTCCGTCCAAAGATTCCCCTGTGCGCCGAGAATATGCCGTTGCTGCGAGGCCGTCAGACCCGGCGGCATCGGGTCGTAGTTGTACAGGCGTTCCAGCGTTGTGTATCCGCCGATTGCCAAAGGCTCCACGGTGGGATCACCTTGGTAATGATCCAAGTACAACGGCGGATCCGGCGAGATGACGACGTCGTTGCCGGCGCGCGCGGCCGCAATGCCGCCCGAAATGCCGCGCCAGGACATGATCGTGGCGGTCTGCGACACGCCGCCATCCAGAATTTCGTCCCAGCCGACCATCCGGCGATGCTTGGAATTGAGGAACTGCTCTATGACGCGCGTGAAGTACGCTTGAACGCCCGCGTACGTCGTGATGTGCCGGTCACGCATCAAGCGCTGAACGGCGGGGCTGGCTTTCCACGCTTCGCGCGGCACTTCATCGCCGCCGATGTGGACGTACGGACCGGGAAAGAGCGCCAGCACCTCGCTCAAGACGCCCCGCAAGAACGCAAACGTGCGGGGCGTCGGGCAGAAATTGTCATCGCTGCCGCCCCACACCTTCAGCACCTCGTAATGGCCCGGAAGGCACGTCAACCAAGGATAGGAGGCGACTGCAGCGGTCGCGTGCCCAGGCATCTCGATCTCGGGAACAACGGTAACATAACGGCGCTTGGCGTACGCGACGACTTCGCGGATTTGCGCCTGCGTATAGAAACCGCAGTAGCGGTGAGGATCGATCGTCGTTGGGTCGTTGCCCACTTCGGTTCCGCTTCGGCACGCCCCAACTTGCGTAAGCCGCGGATAGCGCAGGATTTGAATGCGCCACCCCTGATCGTCGGTCAAATGCCAATGAAAGACGTTCAGTTTAAAATGTGCAGCGACCTCGATGTACCGTTCGACGACGGGCACACCGAAGAAATGCCGGCTGACGTCCAAATGAATTCCGCGCCAGCGAAAACGCGGCGCATCGGTAATCTCAACCTGATGGATGAGGTTCCCGTTTGCGGGAAACAGCTCTTCGAGCGTTTGCAAGCCGTAGAACAACCCGGCACCGGCAGCGGCGTTCACGCGCATGCCGTCATCACCGACATGCAGACGATATGCTTGCGGGGAAGCGTTTGCGCTGAGCGCCTGCGTTGTAAAGCGAAGCTGCGCCGCCGTATCGGACGGGCTCACCACTCTAGCCGCGATACCGCGCTGCGCAAAAAATGCAACGGCAAATGCGGCGACGTTGCGTTCGTCCGGGCTTTGCGCCGCGATGGCGATCTGCCGCGGTACCGCGTAGGTCGCAGTAAAAGCCTGCACGGACTGCGGTGCCGGAACAATGCCCAATGCGTCAGCGGAAAGCAGCGCAGCTGCTGCAACTGCCGCAATCACGCGCGCGCCGCCGGACGGGCACTCATCGCCCACGCAAGGGCGACGAGAAGAAAGTTCGCAACCAATGAGCTGCCTCCATACGAAATGAACGGCAGTGTAATGCCCGTAAGCGGAAACAAACCAATCACTCCTCCGATGATGATGAACACTTGGAAACCCAGCGTCGCGCTCAGGCCGATAGCCAGCAGTCGCGTATAAAGATCGGGTTGCTCCGCGGCGATTTGTAAGATGCGGCGGACCAGCAGCAAGAACAGCGCCAGCACGACCGCCGCGCCGATAAAGCCGAATTCTTCGCTAAGCGCCGCGTAGATGTAGTCCGTTCCGGCGTCGGGGATGTATCCGGGATGGCCCAAACGGTACCCGGTGCCAAAAACACCGCCTGCCGCGAGCGAGTAGTATCCTTGCGCTGCCTGATATCCCGCGCCGAGCGGATCGGCAAATGGATTGCGCCATACCGTGATTCGCGTTCCGACGTAACTGTAGTGATGCACGGCCCAAGCGGCAACGCCCGCAAAAATTGCGATGCTTCCCACAAGCAGATCCCACCGCCGTGTCGCCGCAAACAGCAAAACGGAAAACGTCGCCAGCAACAGCGCCGCCATGCCGATGTCGCGCTGAAGCACCAGAATGGCCATCGAAAGTCCCCAGCCCAGCACCAGGGGTCCGAGATACTTCAGATTCGCGCGGATCGACCACGGTCGCGAGCGGCCGATGACGTCTGCCGTTTCCGCAAGATACGCAGCAAGAAAAAAGACGATGAAAAGTTTGATAAGCTCGATCGGCTCGTATTGAACCGGTCCCAGACGGATCCAGAGCTTGGCGCCGTTGACTTCCTGTCCAAAGAGTATCAGCAAGACGAACAGCACCAGGGAGAGCAACACCCAAACGTACTTCAGCGCCGCCATCCGGCGAAACAGTGTATACGCCGGAGCCAGCGCCGTTACCAAAAGCAGCGAGATCAGCAGCCAGTACTGCTGTTTATGCGCCAGTACCGGAGAAATGCGCGCGACCAGCAGCAGCCCGAAGCCGGAAAGCACGATTGCGAGCGCCGGCAGAACGTCGTCTCGCTGCGTGGCCGCCGGTTGCAGCAAGACCCACAGTACGCTCAGGATCACCAGTGCGCTCAGAAGCCAGGGCGGCCCAATCGTTTTGGGAGGCGCAAAGGAAAGCGCAAATGCCGCCACGGCTAAAGCCATAGCGGTGGGGAGCAGGCGCGAAAGTAGGCGCCTTATCCCAGGCAAAGAAGCGCGTAGAAGACGACCGTCGCAAGCACCCCCGTGACTACTTGCCGCACCTTGTGCGACTCCACTATCGCTTCGACCTGCGCCTGCGCCGCACGGGCATACCGAACCACCAGCAGTTGATCGTGATCGCCGGGCGAACCGGATTGCAAACCGGTCAGCAGCGACTGCGCGAGATCGCAGCGTTCATCGGCTTCGCGAAGGCGTTTGCCGGCAAGCACCAATGCGTCTCCCTCGTTCAGCGCAAAGCTGCAGACCGCGACGTCCACGCGCGGAGCGGCGATGAGGGCGCTGGTGAGAATGGGCGTCGACGATGATTCAAAGGCATCGTTTTTGGTGAGGGCTACGACATAGCCGTCGCGCGCCAAGTACGCTGCCGTGGAACCGACGTGCGCGAGATACGCGCGATCTTCGACGAGCAGTACGCCCGTTACCGAACATCCCGCCGTGACGTAGTCCTCATGCGAGGCGGTGCGAATGTGCAGATCCTCGTTTACACGCGCAAATGCGGAGAGAATACTTGTCGTGACGCCTTTGGTTCGCTGCTCGCTGCGCCGCAGTTTACCGTAACGCGAACGCCGCTCGAATTCGCCGCGCAGCCGTGCCAGCAGCGCAGGTGCGCAGGGCTGCCCCTCGACCATACCAAAACCGCTGGCGACCGCAAACAAATACGTGTCGTCGCCGAGCTCTTGCGTCAAACAACAGGCGCGATCGCCGCTAATCGCTACGTCCATGCTTGAGGCACCGCCTCTAGCACTTTGAGCCGTGCATTCCCCACGTCGATATCATCCCCAACCTGCACTTCAATACCCTCATCACGAAGGCGTCTCCCGTTGAGGAACGTTCCGTTACTGCTCCCCAGATCAGTCAGATACAGGACTCCTCGCACATATTCCAGTTGAGCATGCCGGCGGCTCACTTCGGGGTCGAGAAGCCCTACGGCGGCAGCGCTCGAACGGCCGACCAGCGCCGCAGGCAAGCCGTCGCCTAGCGTGAGTTCAACGCTGCGCACGGGCACGGCGGTTCCGGGCGCGTCCTGCACTTCCAGTTCGACGCGAAGCGTTTGCGCGGTAGGTGCTCTGCGCAGCGACGTGGCGCCGAAGCGGGAAACGCACGCGCCGAAAAGCACGAGCGCCAGCGTTATTTCAAGCGAGCCGATTCGGAGCGTCGCGGCGGTGCTCACGTGCGCTCCAGGCGAAGCTGCGTTTTTCCGAACCCGACGACATCGCCAACGCGAAGCACGCGTTCTTTTATCCGCTTTCCGTTCACGAACGTACCGTTGCTCGAACCTTCATCGGCAACTACTAAGCGATGCTCCTCAAAGCGCAGCGCCGCGTGTTTACGCGAAACACTGGGATCGGACAACACGAGATCGCATCCCGGATTTCTTCCAACGTGCATCCCGTCGTCGACCGCGTACACACGGTCCATATTCGGACCGGCAATGACGCGCAGGGTCAAACGGGCGCCGGTTCCGGGCTCCTGCGCATCAGCGGCCTCTATCTCGATCGCGCCCGGCACGATGCCCTCACGCGCGAGAAGTTCGACGCTCGGAGCTCCGCCGGCGAAACGGACGCCGACGCGCTCCGCGACGTCCTCGAGCAGAACGCTCCACTCCTTTTCAAGGTATGTGCGATGTTTCAACAGACGATCGTAGTCGGACCGGCTGACCGAAACGGCGTACCTGCTGGGCACCAGCATACCGTCCTGGCCGGATTGCGTGCGCGCTTCCATCGTCGCGACCAATTTACGCGCAATTTGCGCCGGTTCGACGTCACTGGGAAACATGTTGGCAAATGCGCGCTCGATGAATGCGGCGCACGTTTCCTCAATGCGAGCCAGCCAGCTCACGTTCTACATCCGGCGTTCCAGACGCGCAATATAAAAGCCGTCTCTTCCCGAGAGCCCCGGCGGAATGAGCACGTCGCCGCAGGCCGTTTCAAACGGCGCAAAACACGCCGGAAGCAAACCGCGCTGGACGTTCTGCGTGCGCACGAACTCGTCGATGATCTGCGTGGTCTCGCGCGGATCGCTTGAACACACGGCGTACACGAGCGCGCCTCCTTCGAACACGCGCGGCAGCGCTGCTTCGATAAGCGCCCGTTGCGTGTGCGCCAGTCGTTCGCCGTCCTCCGGCCGCTTCTTCCAGCGCGCTTCCGGATGGCGGCCAACCACCCCCGTGCCCGAACAAGGAGCGTCGATAAGCACGCGGTCGAAGCGCTGTTCAAGAATTGGCGCGGTCGCGTCGCCCACGACGATTGCCATGGCCAAGCCGGCTTGGGCCGCGCGACGCTCCAGCAACGCCGCCCTACGGGCGTCGAGTTCGACGCAGGTCAAGGTGCCGTCGCCGTGCAGTCGCGCGGCGCTCTGCAGCGCCTTACTGCCACGGCCGGAACAGACGTCTGCGACCGCCTCGCCCGGCTGCGGATTGAGCACGTCGACAACGGCGCTCGAGGATTCACTCTGCACCCACCACTTCCCGTCCGACTCGGCCTGGGCAAGCCGCGTCAGCGAACCGTCCGAAACCAGCACCGAATCCTGCGCAAGCTCGGAGGCAGCCGCCTGCGCTCCGCGCTCTTGCAGCCACGCAATCACGGTTTCACGTGTCGCCACCGCACGGTTCACGGTAACGGCAGGCTGGGCGGGAGCGTTGCACGCCTCTAGAATGGCAGCAAGACGATCCGCGCCGAAAACGCCCCGCCACTGCCGCACCAGCCACGTCGGGAACGAGAACGCCGTTCCCAAATAGTCGTCTTCGTCAGCGAAGTCTTCGCGCTGCGGAGCGGACGGATCGTCTCGCAGAAAACCGCGAAGCACAGCGTTTACCAATCCCGCCGTGCCGCGATGCCCATAACGTTTTGCCAAACCGACCCACTGACTGACGATCGCATGCGGCTGGGAACCGGTAAAGCGCAGCTCATAGATCGCCATGCGCAAGATTTCAGCAATCACCGGCGGCAGCGCCTTGGCGCGCGTGCCGACGAACGGCTGCAAATACCAATCGAGCGTTCTGCGCATCTTTATGGAACCGAACGCGAGCTGCGTCGCGAACGCGCGATCGCGCTGATCCAGACTAGAGCGCTGCAAGCGGTAATCGAGCGCCTCTTGCGCGGTTCGCTCGGAATGTCCGGTGCCCGGCGCGGGAAACACGTCGCGTACGACGTGCAGAGCAATCTCGCGTGCGGTCATCGCAGCGATGCCAGACCGCGGGCGAAGGCCGCTCCCGATTGCTCGCCGCGGTTGCTCGGCACAAGTTCGATGACCTCGACGATGCCCTCGCCGCAGCGTACCGTCATTGCCTGGCCCGAGATCCCCGTAACTTCGCCGGGCAGCGCGGCCGAAAGAACACCGGAAGCGGCTCGCGCGCGTAAAATCTTTACGGGAACTCCGGCGATCACGGCACGCGCCGCCGGTGCGGGCGCAAGAGCGCGAACCTGATTTACGATTGTCGCCGCCGGCAAACGCCAGTCGATCGACAGATCGTTTTTCTGCAGCGGCCGCGTGACTGAGGGCGCGCCGGTTTGGGGCGTTCGCGGAATATAGCCGCTGCGAGCAAAATCGATGGCGTGCACGAGCGCCCTCGCACCGAAGATCGCCAGGCGGTCGTGCAGCTCGCCGTAGCGCTCCTCCGGAGCTATTGGTGTCCGTTCTTGCAAAACGATGTCTCCGGTATCCATACCGGTGTCCATCAGCATGATTGTTACGCCGGTTTCCGTATCGCCATTTCGGAGTGCGGTTTGAATCGGGGTTGCTCCGCGGTACTTGGGAAGCAAACTGGGATGCACGTTAAGCGCGCCGAGCGCCGGCATATCGAGAATCTCTTTCGGAAGAATGCGGCCGTACGAGGCCAGCACGAAAAGGTCGTATGATTGGGCAGCGTGTTCGCGCGCGAAGGCCCGTAGGGAGACCGGCTCGTACACCGGGATGCCCAGTTCCAGCGCGGCGCGCTTTACCGGCGTGGGCTGCAGCTTATGGCCTCGGCCTGACGGCCGGTCCGGCTGCGTTACCACTGCGCGAATATCGGTGCGTTCGGCAACCGTACGCAAACTGGGGACCGCGAAATCGCTTGTCCCAAAGAAGAGCGTCTTCATCTGCACATCGATCTAGGATGCCGCCGATTCGGCGATCTCTTCCTCTTCGTGCGTTTGCGGCTTTCGAACGTTCTTTGCTTTGTCGCTATAGAGCACGCCGTTGAGGTGATCGATCTCGTGCTGCAGGCATTGGGCGAACAATCCCCGGCCTTCCAGACGCACTTTTTCGCCATGCCGGTCCAGCCCGGATACCGCTACGTGACTGAAGCGCGTGATATCGCCGACATAGCCCGGCACCGAAAGGCACCCCTCGGTCATTTCGACTTCTTCCTGCGCAAGCTCGATCTTCGGGTTGATGACCACGTACCGGCCCCCGTCGGGGTGTTGCTCGTCTTCGCCGACATCCATGACGAAAAGACGCTTTCCCACGTTTACTTGCGGTGCCGCCAAACCAACTCCCGGGGCGTTATACATGGTTTCGAACATATCGTCGATCAACTGTTGAAAGAGCGGATCGCTGATTTCTTTGGCGTTGACCTTCTTTGCAATCTTGCGGAGCGTGGGGTGTCCGTCCGTGATGATCTTGCGGATATAGGGCATGGCGTACCTATTTTACCGCAGCGGTCAACGACGCCTCATATTCGTGCAGAAGTGCGGCCTCACGCGCCGGATCCAGACCGGCGCTCAGGCCGCCCATCCGTTTCCCGCTGGATTGCGCCCATTCCAACGTGTCGCGAACGGTGTGTTGCACCGAACGGATTTGCAGACCGCGCACAAGCGCTCGTGCGCATCGCACGTGTACGATGGCGCGGTGCGAATCGCCCGCAGGGATCCACAACGGCAGGTCGGACCACGGTTCGACGCCGTGCTCGCGCAAGAATTCAGCCGGTACCCAAACGTACGTTGCACCCGAATGCGCGGCTCGCTCGCAGGCGTCAGTCAGCGCTCCGAACGTGCAGCTGCCCGGAGGAATCACGCAATTGTAGGTTCCCCCGTCATCGCACTCCAGCGCGTGCACCGCGAACTGCGCCAAGTCACGTACGTCGATGTATTGCACGGGCTCGCTCGGCGAAACCGGTGCAAGCACCGTGCCGCCGGCATCGGCTCGCACCGGCCAGTAGGTAAACCGGTCCGTCGGGTCGAGCGGTCCGGCCACGAGTCCCGGGCGTACAATTGTTGCGCGCGAACGAAATGCGCTGCGCACGACGAGTTCGCACAACACTTTGAGCGCTCCGTAAAAACGCACGTCGAACACCGTGGGATCGGCGTCCGCGGGCAAAACCTGCAGCGGCGCGTCTTCATCCGGAGCTTCCGTGCGGCTCTCGTCGTATACCGATATCGTCGAAATGAACAAATAGCGATTGGTGCGACTATCGAAATAGCGCACCGAGCGTTCGACTGAGTCGGGCGTATAAGCGCACGTATCGATGACGGCATCCCAGGGCCCGTTTCCGGTAAGCCGCAAATCCGTGTTGCGGTCGCCGTGAATCGTCGTAACGCCCGCAATGGGGGCGCCGCTCCTTCCACGGTTGAAATGCGTCACCGAGTGGCCGCGCGCGAGCAATGCGTTCGTGATTTGACGCCCGATAAAGCGGCTTCCACCGATAATGAGGACGTTCACTTACAGAATGTACCCGCTTAAATCCGCATCCTTGACGATGTCTTGCAACCGTTCGCGAACGTAGTTGCCGTCAATTACCACCGTACCGCCTTGTTCGGGCGCGGCGTAACTGACATCGTCCAGAAGCCGTTCGAGAACCGTATGCAAACGGCGCGCGCCGATATTCTCACTTTGTTCGTTTACCTGCATCGCGAACTGCGCAATCTGTTCGATGCCGTCGGGCTCGAATTCAAGCGTTACCCCTTCGGTTGCCAGCAATGCTTTATATTGCTCCGTGAGCGCATTTTTCGGCTGGGTCAAAATCGTTTTGAAGTCCTGGGCCGTGAGCGAATCCAACTCCACCCGGATTGGGAAGCGGCCCTGCAACTCCGGAATGAGGTCGGAGGGCTTGCTGATATGAAAGGCGCCGGCGGCGATAAACAGCACGTGATCCGTTTTGAGCGTGCCGTATTTTGTGCTTACGGTGCTGCCTTCTACGATCGGCAGGATGTCGCGCTGCACGCCTTCGCGCGAGACGTCGGGTCCGCGCGCGCCCTCGCGCCCCGCGACTTTGTCGATCTCGTCGATAAAAATGATGCCGTTTTCGCCCGCGCGGCGCAGCGCTTCACGCTTGACGGCATCCATATCGATAAGCTTGGCCGATTCTTCCTGTTCGAAAATGCGGCGCGCCTCTTGTACGGTGACACGCTTTTTCACGCGCTTTTTTGGAAAGATGCCGCCGAGCATTTCCCCGAGATCACCCCCGCCGGGACCCATGCCCTGATCCATGCCGGCCCCCATGACGCCGATCGGGATGTTGGGTGCTTCTTCTACTTCGATTTCGACCAGGCGCACGTCGTAGAAGCCGCGCTCGACGTCGCTTCGAGCCTGCTCCCGTACGCGCGCCGCGTCACCTGCGGGCGGGGGCGCAGGCTGGGCGGGCTGCTGCGGCGGCGTGTAATTATTTCCGAAAATCGAACCGAGTGTGGCCGCGAACGGATTGTTCGGTTGCGATGCGCCCGGCGCGCGCGTTTCGGGATGCAGCAGATCGATGATACGCTCAACGGCCATGCGCGCAGCTGCGTCCTTGACTTCTTCGCGGCGCTCCTCGCTGACCATGCGAACCGCATGCTCGACTAAATCGCGGACCATCGATTCAACGTCACGCCCGACATATCCGACCTCAGTATATTTGGTCGCCTCGACCTTGACGAACGGTGCGCCGGCCAGTGCCGCCAGACGGCGAGCAATCTCGGTTTTTCCCACGCCGGTTGGGCCGATCATCAAAATATTCTTCGGAATGATTTCTTGGCGCAAGTTTTCGGCGACGCGATCCCGGCGAAAACGATTTCGCATGGCGATTGCAACGGCGCGTTTGGCCGCCGCCTGGCCCACGATGTATTTGTCCAACTCACTGACGATGCCACGGGGAGTTAATTCCAATGTACTTTGCATTAAAGCCTAGAGCGTCTCCACGACAACGCTGTCGTTGGTGTAAATGCAGATCTCGGCGGCGATTTCCAGCGCTTTGCGGGCGATTTCTTCCGCGCTCATCGGCGTATTGCGAAGCAGTGCAGCAGCGGCCGCCTGCGCATACGGGCCGCCGCTGCCGATAGCCGCGACGCCTTCGTCGGGCTCAATTACGTCGCCGTTGCCGCTCAAGACGAGCAAGTGTTCGTTGTTTCCCACGACGAGCAACGCTTCGAGCCGCCGCAACGCCCGGTCTTGCCGCCAATCCTTTGCCAGCTCGACTGCCGCGCGCGTTATGTCCTTGTACTCGTTGAATTTGCCTTCGAACTTCTCAAGCAGCGTGATTCCATCCGCCGCGGAACCGGCAAAGCCCGCAATGACCTTGCCTCCGGCGATCCGGCGCACTTTGCGGGCGCCGTGTTTCATGACGGTTTTGTCGAACGTCACTTGCCCGTCGCCGGCGATTGCCAATTTTCCGTCGCGCCGGACGGCGAGAATAGTCGTTGAGCGGATTCTCATATCGGTGCCTTGTACCCCCGCTTAGGGACAAGAGTTGCACGAGCCTGCTCGCAACTTTTAACACGCGCGGGACGTTATTACTACTGAATACCATGAAATACACAATCCTTCGCGGCGCGGGTTTTGCGCTCGCGCTGGCGCTCGCCGGGGCGCCCGCCGTATCGCACGCCGCCACCGCATACACCACCGGCACGCAACCGGTTCGCGTGAATTATTCCACCAGCATCTCGCCGCTTTTTGGACTGGGCTACCCCTGGTCGGGCACGCTGCAACTCACGCTCAACCCCGACGGAATCATCAACGGCTACTATCGGCCGGCTGACAATCAGGAGTTCATTCCCGTCACCGGCGGACGCGATGGACGCAATGTTTGGCTTGACATCGGCCAGATGGGACGCCTGCACGTAACGGGAACGCTCGATAACGGGCGAATCACCGGAACGGCGTTAAACGAACGTACGAACGAGCAATTCAAATTCAACGCGAACATGAACTAAGAGATCGATTACTAACAAGCAAAAGGGAGCGGTATACCGCTCCCTTCTGCTTCGTTGGCCGGATCGGTTGGGCGATCTAGTACGTGCCCGGGACGATAGGCGACATTGTTAGATCCGCTTGACCGTTCGCGCCCGCAATCGTCGGCTTCTGCTGCGTATTACCGGGCGGTCCAGCCTCAAAGGCGGGATAGTCGTAACCGACTGCGGCGACGAAGTATGAATCGCCGCCATTCAGCGTGGGCGTGGCCGAGGCGCCCGATTGGCAATTGTTTCCGTTACACGGCCCCAGATTTCCGGGCAGCGCCCAACTAACGGTGCCGGTTCCCGATAACGGGCCTACCGTAAAGTATGTGCCGGCCGTGGCGTCTACGACGAACACTTCGGTTTCCGTAACGCCTGCCGGAACGGACACGGTGCCGCTGAGTCCACCGTTTGCCGTTTCGCCCGTCACCGCGACGGTGGTCGCGGGGAGTACCGTTCCGGCGTTCAGCGTCGCGGACGCGTTATACGTCACGGGAGAGGTATTTTTTGCCGGCACATTTACCGCCAGCGAATACTGTCCGCTTACCGGCGGTAGCTCAAAGACGGTAAACCCGGGAGAGTAACCTGCGAATCCAGTCGGAAAGGTCCCGTTATTGAAAAACGGAACCGCCGGCGGACCTATAAGATAATCGAACGGATCTGCGGAGAAAAAGGGCTGGGGCTGCGTAGGATCCCCGCTCCGGGTAACGGCAGCAATCAACGAACTACCGTCGTAGATGGAACTGGAAAACCCATTTCCACCGGTCCCATTTGGATTTCCGGGATAGTACGCGCTGATATTGGTGCAGTCTTGATCGCAGTTGAACGGCCCGAAGCCGTACGAGAATACACCGGTGAACGTTCCCAGAGTCGAGTTGACGAGATTGGTATTGTTGAGTGGTACCTGCGGTGAGCCGCTGATGTGCGAGGTCCCCGCATCGACGTTGTTTCCAACCGGAGCAATTCCGGTGTATGCGCCCGGCGTACCGGGCGGAACCGTAAAGCCCGAAGGTCCCGTTAACGTCGGCGTGTCGGCAAGCACTGCAGTTAGTCCGTTCGCTTGACGCAGTGTCGTAACGACGTTCACTCCAACGGTCCCGTCTTGTCCGATCCTCGCGGTTCCCACCGCCATCTGCAAAACGTTTTGTGACAGATTCCCCTTTGTGGTGCTCGGTAGTTGCGCCGCGCCGTTGGTGCCGCACCCACTTAGCAGGAATGCGGCAGCAACGGTTGCGCCCAGAGGTATAACCCGGGTTATTTGCAGTTTCACGCTACAGCCTCGCATTGACAAAGAAGTAGAACGTACGTCCGAATCCGCTCGGAATATTGACGTAGACACCATACGGGTTCATGAAGGAACCGTACTTCGGCCATGCCGACGGGTAATTCGAGTAATTCGTGGGGTTGGTCGAATACCCGGTGAGTGGCCCGCTGATGCCCGTGGCAATCGGCTCGTAACGCGAGCTGAGCGTCGCACCGGAATAGACTTCGTTGAAGATATTCTCAACGTCGAAGCCGTATGAGAGGTGCGAGCGCGGCGGCGCGTACTCAATCGTCATGTTCACGTAGCCTTGCGCCGGAGTCAGTTTGCCGCCGGGAGACGAACCTTCGGACTCGCCGCGATTGGCAACGATGTTCGGATTGAAAAACGATCCGGGGTTCATCG
>DASRSF010000172.1:0-11727 GCA_035656615.1 Vulcanimicrobiaceae bacterium
CGTTACATTTACGAACGGCGCGAGTACGGGGCCGGCGCGTTCTGCGAACACGATTGCGATGCCGGCGGACGTTGATGACGGCGCGGGTAACCGTCGCGTAGCGATCTCCGGCTCGATGCCTCTGGACTCCCACCCAATCGTATATGCCTACGCCGTGCCGTCTGCACGGCGTTTCGCCGAGGTTGCATTGACCCAGGCGCTCACGGAATCCGGCGTAAGCGTCGCGCATTCCGCAAGCGGCGCCCTCGTTGACGTAAAAACGTTTTCCGCTTTGTACGTGGCGGGAAACATTATTGCCACTCACACGTCGCCGCCGCTTGCCCAGGACGTAAAAGTGACGCTCAAGGTAAGCGACAATCTGCATGCCGCGATGATGCCGTACCTTTGGGGTGCCCTGCTCGCGCACGATACCACCGATCCGCAAGCCGCGGGATTTCGGTTGGAACACGGTTT
Organism: Vulcanimicrobiaceae bacterium; assembly: GCA_035656615.1. Taxonomy (GTDB): domain Bacteria; phylum Vulcanimicrobiota; class Vulcanimicrobiia; order Vulcanimicrobiales; family Vulcanimicrobiaceae; genus DASRSF01. The sequence goes on from DASRSF010000172.1 coordinate 454, forward strand.
TTTAACGCAAGCGGGATTCGACGCGAGCCGGTTCGTGCAAAATGACGGCGAAGGCGCTAATGCGTTCTTCGCACCCGCCCAAATCGTACGCTTTTTGGCCTACGTTCGAGGAAGGCCATACTACCCGTATATCTATCGCGGATTGCCCGTCATGGGCGTGGACGGAACACTGTTCAACATACAAAACCACGCTGCGGGCGCGGGGAAGATTCACGCCAAAACCGGTACGAACGGCACCAGCGACATGTTGAACAGCCGCTTCTTCTTAACCGGAAAAGGCCTGGTCGGATACATGACCTCGCGCAGCGGGCGCCACATCGCGTTTTGCTTGTACGTCAATAACTTTAGCGCGCCCGCTAACCAAGACCTTACGCGTACCGCGGGGCAAATTTTGGGTGAGATGGCAAACGACGGATATCTGGACCTGTGAGGCGGTACATGCAAAGCGCATCGCTGTTGCTTGCGGTGCTGCTGGTTCCTGCGCAGGGCATAGCGGCCACACTGGCATTGACGCCGGCGCAGCGTACCGGCATCGACGCTGCGTTCAAACAATATAAGACCCCTGGTACGCCGGGGTGCGCGCTCGGTGTGCTGCGTAATGGTACGGCGGTGTACGCACGCGGCTACGGCATGGCGGATTTAGAACGAAACGTGCGCATAACGCCGGCCTCGGTCTTCGAGGTGGGGTCTACTTCGAAGCAGTTCGCTGCCGCCGCCATCGCCTTGCTGGTGAATGAAGGCAAGGTTTCATTTTCCGACGACATCCACAAATATATTCCCGAGCTGCCCTCCTACGGCGCGCCGCTCACACTCAACGAGTTGATGTGGCACACCAGCGGGCTTCGCGACTATACGGATTTACTGGCGCTCGCCGGATACGGCTTGGAACAGGCAACGACGGACGAGCAGGCATTGAGCGCCATCGTGCGTCAGCGCGGCCTTGAATTTCCAAGCGGCACGCAGTACGAGTATTCCAACACGAACTACTTTCTGCTTTCCGTTATCGTAAAACGGGTTACCGGAGAAACACTGGCGCAGTTCGTCCGTCGCCGCATCTTTATCCCGCTCGGCATGACGCACACGGTATACCGGACGGATTACGCGATGCTGATTCCCGATCGCGCAATGGGCTATGCGCCGGCCGGCGGGGGGCGTTTCAAAAACAGCATGTCGAACTGGCAGCAAACCGGTGACGGAGGCGTCCAGATCTCAATCGACGATGCCGCAAAGTGGGACGCGAATTTCTACAATGCGCGCGTCGGTGGCCGGCGGATGATCGATGAGTTACAAACACCCGGTCACCTCTCCAACGGCAAACGCCTGGGGTACGCACGCGGGTTGTTCGTCGGCGCGTACCGCGGCCTGAAAATGGTCTCGCACGGGGGCGCATGGATCGGCTACCGCGCCGCCTTCAATCGCTTTCCGGCGGTTCACACCTCGATTATCGTATTCTGTAATTCCGACGCTGCACAACCCGACGGATTGGCGCAGCAGGTTGCGGACGTCGTGCTGGCCCCGTATTTGGCTGCGCCGGCGCACGCCGACTTCCTTGTGCGACCGGTGCAAAGCCAAACTCCGGCGCGCGACCTCATCGGCGCATACCTGAACCGTATGAGCGGTGAAGTGTTTCACGTCGCGGCACAACGCCGCAGCGTGGCGATCGAAGCGGGCGGAGCGATGTATCCGCTTACACCGGCAGGCGGCTCAACGTTCCGGCTGGGCTCGACGATCGTCCGGTTCGCTATCGGTTCGGACGGACGCGCGACTTCGCTTGCGCTAGGTGAGGGCGAGGATGCAACCGTTGCGCAGCGCTTTACCCCGCAGGCACCTACCGTGCAACAGCTCGCCGGCGCCGGGGGAAGTTACTACAGCGGTGAGCTCGACGTGACGTGGCAGCTGCGCGTGAGTGGGCGGCATCTGTTACTCGAGCCTTCGCGTTTTGTGCCGCAGGGCGCTGCCGGACCGCTTGATCCGCAGCTGCCGGATACGTTTACATCCGATGCGGGCGGTTTTCTCATTCACTTTACGCGCGAGGGCAATGCCGTCACGGGTTTTACGCTCAGTGCCGGACGCGGGCTCCGTTCGCTGGCGTTTACGCGCGTGCGGTAAGCTGCGCCTTGTGGGTTTGCGCGAGTGCCGCAACGATCGCTTTCCACAGCGTGCCGCCGCCGTTGCGCACGGGGTCGTCGGCCGGTAAGCCCGTTTCGCGCTGCGTGCTCTGAATTGCGCGCGCAGCCGCGGCCGCATCGAGCGCCGAAGTGTCCAGGGCGACGGCGGCGACCTTCGCCGGCTTGACGCTTCGCAGAATGCGTTCGTGCACGTCGATCAATTCGGGCAAGCCGGCAATGGTGTTCGAAAAGCCGTCGATATGCGTGGTATTGGGGCGGTGACACAGGAGCAGAGCGTCCGGCGCGGTGCCGTACAATAGCCCAAAGGTGACCGGAGCGTACGCGGGATGAAAGATCGCGCCTTGGCCCTCCACCAAAAGCACGTCGCTTTGCGGTGAAGCGCCCAAAACGAGCTGCTCCGCTGCACCGGTGACGAAGTCCGAGATCACCCGATCGACACAGGTTCCCCAGCCCGCGATCATGATTCCCGTTTGTCCGGTAGCAATAAATTCGGCACGCGAAGATACTGCATGCGCGGCGCGCTCGATTTCCAACATCGTGGTCATCTTTCCGACGGCACAGTCGCTACCGACGGCCAGGACAATTTGCTGGGGCACGCGGTATGCGGCGCCGGTGAAAAGCGGAATCGTCCCGACCGCACGGACATCCCAAAGGCGCGCACCGCTTCGCCTGGCGTGCTCCACGAACTCAACATCATCGTTCAAAAACTGATGCAAACCGTTGACGATTTCCAAACCGGCGTCGATAGCTACAAGCACGGCAGCACGAAGGTGCGCCGGCAAAGCGCCGCCGTGCGTCGCAACACCGATAAGGAAGGCGGTCGGATGCAGATCCAGCGCTTCGTTCACCGTCGCAACGATCGGCGCGCTGCAAGGCAGCGAGGGTACCACCTCGCGTACCGTTTTTCCGGCGTACGCGGAGTCGATCACGCACGCTATCTCATGTGAGCGGAAGCGAATGACGCCATGCGCAGTCTTACCGGCTGACGGATCGGCCAGATAGCCTTCCGTAAGGACGGCGTACCGCAGGACCGGGACCGTATTGCCGGGCATGAGCGACCTCTTCGTCGTGGACCAAAATTTTGTTACACCCGCCGTTTTTTTGGCGATGGCGTTCTCGTTACACGGGCGCCCGCCCCTGCCCTTCTTCGTTCCAGCACCCAGTCGGGGGCTGAAATGAACGGTGAAAGCAGCGGTCTGCGGTAATGCGCCATATTCGCCGGAATAACGTCGATTTCGCTTGCTTGTGCCAAGAAGAAGTACGGCATGTCCTTTACCACCCGCCGCTCGATAGCGGCATATTGCGCGCGGCGGGCGCTGCGCTCGTACGACTGCGATGCTTTGCGCAGCGCCGCATCTACCGAGTGATTGCAGTATCTGGCAACGTTGAAGCCCCCCGGGCTGCGCTGGTCGCAGGCGAGCAACCAGGCAGCATCGGGATCGTAGTTTGAATGATAATCGTAGAGCTGCATTTGAAAACGGCCTTGCATTACCGGGCCATCGTTCGCCATGTACACTTCACGAGAATAGCGTTTCAGGACGACATCGACCCCAAGCGCGGATTCCGCGGCCGCAATTGCCGTAGCGAGCTGGGCCGTAATGTCGGAGCCGGCGGGAAATGCCAACTGCACTTGCAGACGACGGCCGTTTTTCCAACGGCTGCCGTCCGGATGCACCGTCCAACCTTCTCGCGTCAACAGATCGGCGGCTGCATGCGAATCGTACAAGACCCGGTCCGCATTCGGATCGAACGCCCACGTGAATAAACCGCGTAATCCGGTTCGAGGGTCGTACACCCCATGGCTGACCTTGCGCACAACGGTATCACGGTCGACGGCAAGCGCAAGCGCACGCCGTACGTTGTTGCTGCGCAGCAGCGGATCCGTCATGTTGAACGCCAAGGCGTAAAAATACGGGATTGGCGTGATGACGATCCGGTGCCGGGGAATTGAGCGCAGCAGGCCAATGCGTGATGCGTCAAGCGAAAAAGCGGCGTCAACTTCGCCGGTGAGCAGTTGGTTTACGGTGGTCGACGGATCGTGGACAAACGGGAGAACCAACGTTGCAATGGCGGGTTTACCGCGAAAATAGTGTGGATTTGCATTGAGCTCCAGGCGGTCGCCGTGCAGCCACGTGTGTAGCGAGTACGGACCCGAGCCCAGCGGCCGTTGGTTAAACGCAATCGTGTTGAGACTCGAATAGCCGTGCAGCGCGTGATAGGGAAGAACCGGGTAGTTGCTGTCGCCGCCAAAGAATAGCGCAACGATGGGAGCGAACGGCTGCCGTAACGTTATGACGACGGTATATTGGTCCGGCGCAGCGATGGAGGCAATCTTGTCATATCCATAGCGTTCCGGCAGCGAATTTGCCGGACTCATGATCGCGTGATAGGTGAAGACGACGTCGCGCGCGGTAAGCAGCGCGCCATCCTGCCAGCGCACGCCGTGCCGCAAGTGAAAAGTTATGCGTTTGCCGTCCGCAGAGATGCCGCCGTTTTTCGGTGTGGGAACCTGCACGGCAAGCTCGGGAACCGGATTACCCTCAACATCGTAATTGGTGAGATACGAGTACAAAAGCTCGCTCACCGCGTATGCGATGGGGCCCTCCAGCAAAAGGGGATTCAGCGACATCGGCTCTTGGGGCAGCGCGACCCTAAGTGCATCTCGTTCGGCGGCGTCTCCGCGCTCGCGCGGCGTGCAGGCTTGCGGGAAACAAACGAGCGCGACCAGCAGCGTGGCGATGGCGCCGGCTCGCAGGCGCGGCATTAGTACATTCTGCCGGTCGTTATCGATACGATGGACGCAGCGCTGTTCGAGTCGTTTCGTACACGGTGACGGTACGCCGCGGAGAACACGCAGCATTCCCGCTCGCTCATCGGATAATCGATTCCGTCGACCACGACGACGACTTCGCCCTGCGTTACGTAGACCACGTCGATGCCCTCGTGCGTGAGTTCATCCTTGAGCTTGCTGTGCGGGCCCAGCTCCACCGTCACGAAATCTAAATCGATACCGGGCAGGTGAAGCGCCTCGTATTTTACGCCGCGTCCGCGGTTGATCGTCGCGCGCCCTTCTCTTCCGACGAAGTTCGGCCGTGAAAGCCGTGAGGTGAAACCCAGAAACGAACCGAGATCGTATTCAAAGAAGCGCGCCAGCCGTGCCAATCGCCCAAGCGAGATATCCGACTCGCCGCGTTCCACCGCCCGGATGAACGACTCCGAAAGGTCGGTCGCTTCGGCCAACTCCCGCACCGTGACGTTGCGCTGCTCGCGCAAGCGCGCAAGGATCTTCCCGACGTCCGGAAGTGAGGGGTCTTTGGCCGGTCGTTTCATATCACTTGATTCGTGGGGTGCAGTTGTGGTCCCGCCGCCGAAATATTGCGGCACGACGAAATATCGAGCATTTCCCTAAAATTTTGCCGGGCGAGACAGGATCGGTACCGAAGTTCGTGAAGCACGCCTTCCAGTGGAGGAGGCTTTTATGAAGCTTCGCAATGGTTTACCGATCCGCCCGCGCGCGGTCGCCGTGCTGATTGCATTGCTGGTTTGCAGCATTCTCGCGCCGCCGCTTCGGGTCTATGCCGCGGACACCGGCACAATCAGCGGTACCGTTCTCAATAATGACGGTGAGCCGGTTAGCGGCGCGGGCGTCTTGCTGCAAGGTCCGACGGCGCAAAACACGGCAACCGATGCCAAGGGAACGTTCCGCTTCGCGGCGGTTCCTATCGGCGTCTACGCGGTGGTCGTGAACAAACCCGGCTTCAGCCCGTACCGTGCGGACGACGTTGTGGTGCTTGCGGGTAACGCGGATACGGTTAACGTTACGTTGGCCCCGTTGTCGTTCTCGTCGCTGCGGACGATCGCCAGCGTTTCCACAAGGGTGCCCGGGCGCGCACACATTAACGAATCGACCGCCTCCATCAATGAGATCTCAAGCCAGACCTTTGTGGATCAGGGCCAACTTCAAGTGACCAAAGTCCTCAATGAAGTTCCGGGCATTATCGCATTCAGCGGCCAGACCAACGGCGCCTCGCAGCTTACCGCTGCCGTGCCGCAGATTCGCGGCGGAATGGGATACGAAACCGAATCACTGATTGACGGACATCCGGTTTCGGTGGGATCGTCAGGATATTTTTCGCCCACGCTGATCAACCCCGCGCTATTGCAAGACGTTGAACTGGTTAAAGGGCCGGGCTCGATGCCGACCGAGATCAATTACGCGATAGGCGGCACGGTGAACTACCGGACGCTGGAACCGACGCGCACGCCGCATCAGGAAGTATCGTTCGGCGTCGATGGCTACGGCGGCTTTTTCGGCGACGCCATCGCCACGGGCTCCACAACCAACCATCGCTTCGACTATGCCGTTGGTTACGCTACCGATATTACACCTGGTCCGCTGCGTAATTATCCGATCAACGGTTCGCAAGTGCCGTTGCTATACGGCAATCCGCCGTGGACGATCAACGGTCAGCAAGTCGCAACGGTACCGCTGGGCGTAGGACCGCCTCCGGCCTACGCAGTTCCGTACAGCGGCATCGTGGGCGCAGAACAGTTTCAGCAACCGATGTATCTCTGCTGTGAACCGGTGAATACCGCGTACAATTCCAAATCGGAGCTCGCGAAGTTGCGCGTAAATTTTTCGCAACAGACAGCGCTGACCGTTAGTTATCTTGGTGGTCAAGCATATGGCGATTATCTAGGCAGCACGCTAGTTGACCTGACTCCCGTGGGAACCGTAGGTAATGGAAGTTTCTCGATATTCGCGCCTCCCGCGGGATACACCGGCTCCGTTCCGGGCGGTTCAAAGATCAACTTCGACACGAGTTCGAACAACTTGGGCAACCAGTGGCTGCAGCAAAACCTGTTCCAAGGCGAGGTGCGCACGTCAGCCGGTCCCTACACATTCCTGGGCCGCTACTACAGCGGCTACGTCGCGAGCTATTTAGTCGGCGGCTCGCAAGCGCCCTTGACGTTTACCGAAAACGCGTGGGGCGGCATACCGCTTTGCCCAACGGGCACGAGCTTCGACCTTACGGGTTACTTCACGACCGGCGTTGCGAATTGCTTGCAATCCAATGGAAGCACCGTCTCACCCACAATGACGTTTTTCAATGGGCAGCGGACGAAGTTCCAGACAGGCAGTGCGTTTGCGTCGTTTCTCAATCAGGATCACCTGCGCGGTGAGTCGCTGGAGGCCGACCGTACCATCGCCAACGACGACTATTCGGTGTCAGTGGATCGCAATATTCAAACATCGCTCTATTACGAGGACAATCCGTTTGCCGGCATCGTCGGGTACCAATTGCCGCCGTCCTCAAGTTTGAAGTTCACGACGGGGCGCGCTCGCGCACGGCTTGCCTTCAATCCCAAGTTTTCATTAACGCTTTCGTATTACTGGATTCAGTACAATAGCCACTTTTCAGGCGACGGCGGCGCAACCTGGCACGATTCCACGCATACGTTCAATACGCCGCGCTTGGCATTCTTATGGCGGCCGAACGTCGATACGGCACTTCGCTTCTCCGCCGGCGGCGCCATCGCGCCCCCGTATTTAAGCCTGATTTCATCGCCGGGCTCGGCACCGGCGCCCAACAGCATTCCTGCGACCGCCTATCTGCAAAATGCCAACAACGGACAAATCGCGCCGGAGACGGCCTTCGCCTACGATCTCGGCGTGGACCGGCGACTGGCAACATCGCTCTCGCTCTCGCTGGACTTGTATCTCACGACGCTGCACGACGAGTTTCTGCCCGAGACGTTCCAAAACGGGACGTATAGCTCTCCAAGCGGACAAAACGGCGGCGCACCCTTACCGCTTTACGTCACGGAAACGCAAAACCTTGGCCATGCACGCTATGAGGGCCTCGAAGTCGTTCTTGCGCAAACACCCCTCACGGGTTGGGGCTTTCAAGTGCAGGGCTCATTGCAGAAAGCGTATCCGTATGATTTACCGCCGGGCTTTTATAACACCGCCGCAGGCCCGTATACGGCGAACCTGGGGGTAATTCCGAACGTGAATTTCCAGCCGACCGGCATTGGATTCAACTCCGTGGGAAACACCACCACCGGAACGCCCTATGCAATGGGATACGGGGAATTGAACTATCGCACCGCACGCGGTAACTTCTACAATGCCGGAATTCAATACTTCGGCCCCAATAATGGCTTCAACCGGCCGCCGTTCGCAGTAGTCTCAGCCGGCGTTCGCGTACAAATTCGTCCGGGAGAATCTCTTCAACTCACCGGCGATAACATCTTCAACGCGTACGGACAGCCTTGGTATAGCTACTTCGCGGGCACTCCCGTCCCGCTGGTCAACGGTCAACACGGACAAAGCGCCGGCGTATTAGGAGTAGTTCCGGGCGGCAACTATGGCCCGCCGAACGTGCGGCTGCAATTCACGCAAGAATTGGGAAGCGCAGCCGGTACGCGACCGTAATGATTGCACGCATCACCTTCGCTCTCACGCTCATCTTCTGCGGCGCGACATTTTCGCTCGCGCACGCCGCCTCCGGCACGTTTAGCCTGCAATCGGTATTGGGCTACCCATATCCCTTGAATGTAGTTTCCGGTCCCGACGGGCGCACGATAGCGTGGGTTTTGAATGAACGCGGGGTACGCAACATTTTCCTGGCGACCGCTCCGAATTACGTCCCGCGAAAAGTTACGAATTATACAAGCGACGACGGCCAAGAGATCACGAATCTGAAGATCTCGAAGGACGGCGCCTACCTCGTGTACGTGCGCGGCGGCGATCACGACTCGAATTGGCCGCCGTCATTTCCGCCCGATCCCGCGCTCAATCCGATCGCACCGCAGATGGAAGTCTGGTCAGTGCAGCTCACGGGAACGGGGAAAGCGGCGCTGCTCGGAAGCGGCGATGCGCCCGCCATATCGCCCGACAACCGGCGCGTTGCATTTCTTGCCTCCGATCAATCGGTACAATGGGCTCTCATCGACGGCTCCGGTAAAGCGGATCGCCTCTTCTTCGACGAAGGCCAGGACTCCGATCTTCAGTGGTCGCCCAACGGATTGCAGCTTGCGTTCGTCTCCACGCGCACCGATCACAGTTTCATCGGCATCTACCGCGATCAAACCACACCGCTGCGCTTTCTTGCGCCTTCGACATCACAAGATATTGAACCGCGATGGTCGCCGGACGGGGCGCATATTGCCTACTTGCGGCTGCCGGGCAACGGCGGTCCGCCGATTCCGGACTTTCAGTGGACGATTACGCCGTGGGCGATTTGGGTCGGCGAGGCAGCGAACGGTACGGCCAGGTCGGTGTGGACGAGCGCCGACACGTTGCGCGCGTCCTTTCCCGATAATTTCGACCCGTCGCTGCGCTGGCCGTCCGAAAACTTCTTGACCTTCACATCATCCGCCGACGGCTGGCCGCATCTGTACGCCGTTTCAACAGGCGGCGGCCGGGCGCGTCTGCTCACGCCGGGCAGCTTTATGGTCGAGGACACCGCATCATCGGTAAACGGACGGCTCTTGTACTATTCCGCCAATACGGGTAGGCAGGCCGGCGATTACGATCGCCGCCACGTCTTCAGCGTAGACGTCGCGACCGGTGCACGCCGGCAACTTATACACGGCGCGACCAGCGAATGGAGCCCAGCGGTAACAGCGGATGCGATTGCGTTTATTCAAGCGAGCGCGCAGCAACCACCGCTGGTTTCGGTGTCCTCACCTTCCGGCGGGACCGCGCGAGCAATCGATCGCGATCAATTGCCGAGTGACTTTCCGCAGGCCGAACTCGTGGTCCCAAGAAGCGTAACGTTTCGCGCAACGGACGGACGAATCGCGCACGGTCAGCTCTTCGAACGTGCGGGAGGGAGCGCGAAGAAACCCGCAGTGATATTCGTACACGGCGGTCCGCCGCGCCAGATGCTCACGACCTGGCATTACATGGACTACTACACGAACGGATACGCCGTGAACCAATATCTGGCGAATCACGGCTTTGTCGTTCTTTCGGTGAATTACCGGCTCGGTATCGGGTACGGATACGACTACGCGCATCCTGCGCATTGGGGTCCCACCGGAGCGTCCGAATATCGCGACGTGCTCGGCGGAAATGCGTTCCTGCAGCGCATGCCGTCGGTCGACGCCAAACGCATCGCTATTTGGGGCGGGTCGTACGGCGGCTATCTTACTGCATTAGCTCTCGCGCGCAACTCGGATCGTTTCTGTACCGGCGTCGATTGGCACGGCGTGCACGATTGGTCAACTACTGAAAGCTTGCCCGATCCGGCCGGCCGGTACGAGACCGTCGACATCAAGAAAGAACGGCGCGTGGCCTGGGAGTCTTCCCCAGATGCCTCCGTAGCGAAGTGGCGTTCTCCGGTATTGCTTGTCCAAGGCGACGATGATCACAACGTCCGTTTCCATCAAACCGTCGATTTGGCTCGCCGCCTTCAGCTCGCGCACGTACCGTTCAGCGAGCTGGTCTTACCGAACGAAATCCACGGCTTTCTTCGTTACGCCTCATTCGTGCAAGCTGATCAAGCAACGGTGGACTTTTTGAGCCGCAATCTCAATGGTGCGGCGTGTGACCGGTGATAGGCTTGGCCGCCTCAAACCCGAACAACCGTAGCCTCTAGAAGATCCTGTGAGGAGGAACTTATGTTTAGAGGTGTCCTTGCTGTTGCATTTATTGCCAACAAACCGACTGCAAAGAGACGCTGCTCCCGTTTCTTTGGCGGCATGGCGTTATTGCTTGCCATATCCGCTACCGGAGTAATTGCCGCCCCCATGATTGAAGGCACGCCCGTACCGCTGCCTCCCAAGCCTAATTTTTCATCAATGCAATTTTTGATTGGCACGTGGACGTGCGTCGACCGGAGCTCGCGGCGTCCCGGACCCTTCACTATTACCGAAGTGTACGCGATGGATCCAACGGGCTACTTTATCAATCGTAACGACACGACGCATAAGGCATCATGGATTCCGCGTGATTTTCACGGACTAAGCCGGTATACGTACGATACCGCCGCGAACCGTTGGGTTCGTATCAGCACATCGGACGTCGGCGGATATGCGATAGCCACCGCGCCGGGGTCCTCGGGAGCACACCGAGTTTTCACCAACGTCATACAAAAGCAGGCGGATAACGTCGCCTCGTATGCTCCTGAAGTCT
>DASRSF010000173.1:0-3343 GCA_035656615.1 Vulcanimicrobiaceae bacterium
GGGATTCGCGCAATGCCTGCACGACTTTCGCGAGCTCAACGAACAGGTGGACGTCGCGCCCATTCTTGATGAACTCACCAATCGCCCCGCGCTCGATTACGATTATACTGCCGAAACGGAAGCCCGGCTCCCGGAGCTCGCCGGCGGCCTGACCGTTGCTTTGGCACGCGCGTTCAAACTGCTCGATCCCGGTTTGAAGAATCCGCATGGCGAGCAATGGGAGCGTGCTTTTAAAATTTTCGACTTGCTACTGTGAGAACGATCAACTCGCGATCCGCACGTGCAGCGCAACGGCCTGGCCCGGACTGTCGGGAACCGGTAAACTAACAACGTCGTATCGCACATGCTCTGCGCAGTGGTTCACGACATCCGTGATCATTGATGCGGGCGAACTAATTTCGAGCTCCGCCCACAGTGACTTGAAATCGGGGCTCGCTTGTAGCAACTCGTCAATAAGCGACTCAAACAGCGGCTCACCGACATATTCGGCGTATCGCGAGCGGAATGTGTGGACAACCAGCCGCGCTACGGCTTTCCAATCGACAAAGCATCGTTGATATTCCACATCGCAGAACAGACGCCACATCATGTTATGCGTCGATCCGGGGTCTTTCGAAAAGCCGTATGTTTGTTCGTGCGCATCGTTCCACGCCAAAAGGTCGGTGCGTGGATTACATACGCACGCCGGCTCGTCGAATGCCGCCAGCAGCCGGTGAATATGCGCCGGCACGGCATCGCGCCAGTGTCCCGGACCTATGCGATGCGTACGTACGAGCGTCGCTAGATAGCACGACTCCGTACGATTGAGCCGCAATGCGGCAGCGAGCCGGTCTAACGTTTCGGTGGCAATGGCAATCGGGCGGCCCTGCTCTAGCCACGTATACCAGGTGATGCCGATATCGGCTAAATACGCCACTTCTTCGCGCCGCAACCCGCTGACGCGGCGGCGCGTGCCGTTGGGCAAGCCGACTTCACGCGGCGTGAGGCGCAAGCGGCGTGACCTCAGAAAATCGCCGACTTCCCGGCAACGATCAGACGTATTGGCGTTCATGCAACCGCGCTCGCGACGAAAAGCGTTGCGTCGTCCTCGTAACGCGCAGCGTTGAGCGCATCAACGTATGCGAGGATCTTGCGCGCCGTCGGACTTCCAAAGCGCAGAACGGAGTCGTCGACCGCCCGGGCAACGTTGACCGATCCGACTTCGTTCTCGCGGCCGGGTGCGACTTTGGACTCGCTTACCCCATCCGTGAACGCCACCATCGTCGAACCGGGTCCGAATGGGACGATTACGTCCTTGTAATTTGCGTCGGTCTCAACGCCGAGCACGATATCGCCGGTTAAGCATTGCGTCCACACTCCAGCCCTGGAGGCGATCATCGGCGGTTCGCTCCCCGCCGAGGCATATTCAACGTACCCTTCTTGCGGGCGAAAACAGCAGACCAATGCGGTCGCAAAATATTCCTCGTATTTATGACGGGTCACAAATGATAGCATAGCCGCATTGAGTTGGCGCAACATCGTGCTGGGATGACGCGCAAACACGGAAGCCAGATGAAAGGCGGCGACCAAGGACCGAGCTAACACTAGGCCTCTTTTTCCTTTGGCCGAAACGTCGCCGAGCACGCTCCAAAGCGTACCGTCGCTCTGCCTATCGCATACGCAAAAGTCACCTCCGGCCCGCCGCTGGTCAGCGGGCAAACGAAAATCGTAATTTACTGCCACGTGAGCGGGGGAAAAAGGCGAAGATTTCAAGGCGGGATGCTGGGAAGTTGTCAACATAGGACCCAACCGTACCGAATCTGCGTTTGCGTGTCGTTCCGCGATCGTTCGCCGTTATCGTATAATGATTTTGAGGGGGCCGGCAAAGGACGGTTTAGTCCGTTTGCAGACAACGACGATTGAGCTCGAAGTATTTTTGTTTGGGCGTCCTCGATTGCGTTTTCGGGGAGTTCCCTTCACATTCGGCGCCCGCAAGGACGCCCTCGCGCTCTTAGTCTATCTGTTGATTCACCGCGCTCAAGCAATGTCGCGCGACACCGTCGCTTTTGCACTGTGGCCCGATCTGCCGCCGGCTGAGGCCCGGACACGCCTGCGTGCCAATCTGCATGCGCTCCTGGCCACCGGGTTGCCACGGCGTCCCGAAGGGCCTTGGATTGTTGCCGACAGACGCGCGCTCCAGTGGAACGGACGAGCGCAGATCCGACTGGATATCGAAGAGTTCGAACGTCTCTTAGAGCAGCCGGGAGCGAGTGCCCAAGCCGTTGAGCTGTATACGGGAGAGCTCGCTGAAGGTCTGGACGACGACTGGCTGCTCGCTCCGCGCGACCGCCTTCGCGAAGAACAACAGACGGCATTGCTCGAACTTGTTGACCTATGTCATAAGTCTGACGACTGCCGCCAAGCCATACATTACGTTCAGGTGCTGCTAAAGCTCGATCCATTCCGCGAGGATGCGATTCGCACGCTAATGGAGCTGCGTTACGAACTTGCGGATCGTGCCGGCGCCATTCACGTATATCACGAGTTTGTCCGGCGGATACGTTCGGAATTGGACGCCGAGCCCATGATGGAGACAACGGCGGTTTACGAGCGCATTGCTTCCGCGCAGCACCTGGCCGACAGAAGAACGGCCGGCCCGATGGCAGCCAGTTTCCTGCGCGCGCAGCATAACTTGCCCTCGCCGCTCACGAGTTTTCTCGATCGCCAAGAGGACGTGGAAGCGCTCATCGGCTTAGTGAAACAACGGCGCCTGATAACGTTGACCGGCCCGGGCGGAATTGGAAAAACGCGGCTGGCATGGCAAACCGGTCATGCAGTCCTGGCCGAATTCTCGGACGGGGTTTGGAGCGTTGAACTGGGCGGCTTGACTGATCCGCGCCTGGTTTTGGAAAGCCTGGCGGAAACGCTGGGCATGGGTAATGCTTCACAGCGGACCTCGTTCATCGCGTTACAACCCAAGTCACTGCTGCTGATTTTAGACAATTGCGAGCATGTGATCGATGCGGTGAGGAATGTCGCCAAAGACATTCTCTCCCAATGCCCGCGTGTCGGCATTCTTGCAACCAGCCGTGAGGCACTGCGTATTTTCGGCGAACGCGTGTTTCAAGTTGAGCCGCTTTCAATTCCGATAAACGAACCAACATCATTGCCCTCGATAGAGCACTTCCGTGAGTCTGCGGCCGTCCGGCTTTTTTTCGAGCGGGCCGTCGACATATCACCCACGTTCCAAGCGCCCAAAAGCGCGCATGATTGGCGTACGCTTGCATCATTGATGCATCATCTCGACGGTATCCCGCTCGCCATCGAACTTGCGGCCGCGCGTTCCAATGCGTTGAGCATCAAC
>DASRSF010000174.1:0-26353 GCA_035656615.1 Vulcanimicrobiaceae bacterium
CTGCTCGTAAAGGTACCGGAGTGCAGGAAGACTCCATCCAGGATAGTGTGAGACGCCCTTTGCATCGTTATTCGTCATCGCGGCTTCTCCGAGGGCCCAACGCTTCGACCAATCGGTGCGCATCGCGACGAATGCGTGTGCGGGTATCGGGCCGTGGCGATTCTCCCATCCTTTGACGTCGGCGAGGGTAAGGACGTAATCCGAATTCCTCGCGACTTTTTCATGCACGTCGAGTACGACCAGCGGCAAGACCATTTCTTTCGGCGTAATCTGGTCTACGGTGCGGCCGCCCTTGGTGAAGTGCGAAGGCGCGTCGACGTGTGTTCCCCACTGACCGACGTGCGTGAACAACTGCACCAGAAATCCATTCTTATCGTAGGTATAGATTGTACTGACTTTTTCAGGCGTGAACCCCTTCCAGTGCGGAATAATCGGTGAGAACGTGTGCGTAAGATCGACGAACTGTTTGCCGGCGATGATCCGGTAGGCCTCGTCCAGAGAGCCCGGCTGACGTTCCGAGCGGGCCGGACTTTCAAACATCAGCAAAAGTGCAAGCATCCCAAGGCTTATGCAGCCCAACCAACGTTGCTGCGTCTTCATGCCTCCCCGTTCGACGCGTCGCCCCTTTCTCATGGAAGCGCGGCCGCGCTCGGTCAACCGACGGGTGAATAGCGCTGTCGCTGAGCCGCAGAAGGCGCACGCGAGCATCGTTCAGTCGCTATGTGCATCCAGGAGCATCAAGCGCCTGCTTGGAAATGCGACAGCCCGCCTTACGGCGGGCTGGCTCTGTCTGTGTCCTTGGGGGAAGGCGCAGAAGCGCGCCAACAGGTCCCAAAGCGAACGCACGCATTCTAGCAAGAAACTTCCTATTTTGTCAAACTACCTTAGCCGTGGCCAAATCGCGGCAATCGTATCCGAAATCTCTCATCCCCGCATGTCTACATACGTCGTGGCCCAAAACCCGCGAAACAATCGGCGAGCGTTGAACTTGTATGCATGGAATGCGAAAATTTCGGCCGCGTTCATCGTCCCGCTACATCTATGTGAAGTCGTGATGCGCAATGCGGTTGTGTCGGCGGTCGAGTCAGTGTATGGCACAAGCTGGTTTACTAACCCGGGGTTTGAACGCGCCCTGCCCACGATGGCGAAAAAACATCTTGCGGATGCGCGGCAGGGAGAAGCGCTTGCCGGCAAGGTCGTCGCTGAACTGAAATTTGTCTTTTGGGTCTCGATGTTTACACGCCGGCATGATGCAACGCTTTGGAACGGTAAACTACACATTGAATTTCCCAATCTGCCTCGCACGCTCTTAGCGCTGGATGCGCGGACGCTTCTCTATAATCAGCTGAATGAAGTGCGAATCTTCCGGAACCGGATTGCGCATCACGAGCCGATTTTCGCACGCGACCTCGACGCCGACTACCGGCGAATTCGCAAGCTGGTGGCGTGGCGCTCTCATACCGCAGCGGACTGGCTTGATGGACTGCAAGAGGTAGGCACGTTACTAGCTGCACGTCCGTGATAGTGGTTGCGCCGGTTCAGCCGGGGTCCAGCGAAAGACGTCAACCGGTCGAGAGCGTCTGATCGCTTTGCTTAGAGACCGACCAGGCGCACTGCTGGGACACGGCAACACGCGGCCGGACTAGGCTCGGTAGCCCAAATGTCCCTGCGTGGCGGCAAGATCGTCGCCCTTGCGGTGCTCCAGAGTACCGTCGCGCCGTGCGCCCGTTTGCCTTACGCTGTCTTTACCGGGCGATTAAGCCCGGACACTAAGGAGGACGTATGTACGAAGCTCCTAGCGTCATTGCTTCTTTCGAAGCACGCGAACTCTTGGGCGAAGCCTTCGGCGGAAACCCGGGATGCGGCAATGAGGGTAATGACAAGCCTGTCGGCAACGGAAGCTGCGAAAGCCCCGTCTGACGCGGTAGTGGGGACGCTGGGCTGCCAGTCGTCCCTCGCTCCGTCTAGACTGTGCTTCACACTCGGTTCCGCTGAACTGCGCGCGACCTTCACCCATGCCTGGTCGCAGCGCTTGGCAGCCGCAGCATTTTCGCCATTGCTAAAGCAGGGCGCGGCAATGCGCGTCTACGAGGGTGGCATTTTCGCATCCCGTACCTCGCTAACGGTTACGTTCGATCGAGCGCAAGTAGAAGTTCCGATCGTCGACAATGATGATTTCGGCGCCGCGTATATTGCGGTGCGTGAAGTGTTTGCTCGATTCGCTGCGGCGGCGGCAAATAATCTTGCGTTTTACGGCGCGACCTGTGCGCGCAACGACCGCGCCCTCGTCTGCATCGGGCCTCCGGGAAGCGGAAAAACCGTGCTGGCGCTACATCTGGCAAATGCCGGGTTGCAGTTTTGCGGCGATGAAATATTTGTTCTCACTTCGCAGGGCTGCGTTGCGGCCGTGCAGCGTTTGCCGGCATTGCGGGAATCCTGCCTGCCGATGCTTCCCGCTGCGCAACGTGCAGCGGTACTAGCTGCGCCGGGCGTCATCAGCCGGCCCTATGGACGCCTTTGGTATGCGCTCGAAGCCCGGGACTTGTGCGGCATCGCGCCCGAGCCGGCTCCTCGTACGTTGGGTGCGATCGTAATGCTCGAGGGACGCGCAGACGAGCCGCGGATTGCGCCGATTGCGACCGACACGCTCCTTGCCGCGCTGATGCAGCGCGCGTTCATTCGTTCCAGCCAATTGCGCGATCTTGCCGGTGTCGCGCGTGCCGTACGCACTGCGCGTGGATTTTCGCTGGTCGCGGGAACGCCCGAAGCTACAGCGACACTGCTTGCAAAGACGCTGGCCGCATGCGAATGATCTCCGCGCAAGACCTGTGCTGGACCGGCGAGCGCAAGCCTATCGCGCAGCGGGAATGCCGGTATTCGCAGCGTTTTTGCATCGCAGGCGTCTGCTTCGATCTTCGAAGCAACGACCGCGAGGTTATCGTCGAGCTGACGCGCCGCTTCGAAGAACATCTCTCCGAACGTCCCGCGCAATTCACGTACTTTGTGATCGCCTCGGACGACGAGTACGTTTTCCAGTGCGCGCATGATGGGAGCTGGCGGTGGCGGCACGGACCGCTTTCTACAGGAGCGGTTGCGTTTTTGGCCGACGCCGCGATGATGGCGGCGGTCGTGCACTTTGATCCGCAGCTCATGTCGATGCACGCGGCGGCATTTGCATATAATGGGCGCGCCGGGGCAATTGCGGGAGATTCTACCGCGGGCAAGACGACCACGCTGCTGGCCTGTGCGCGCGCCGGTGTTGCGGTATATTCGGACGAACGCACGCTGGTGCGCAGCGGCAACGTGCATCCTTTTCTGCGGATCTGCAGCGTGCGGAGCGCAGGACGCGACCGCCTGTTGCTCGATGCGGCCGATGACCGGCTTGCGCGAGTGCTTTCCTCGAGCAGCTTGTTCACATTTACGCAAGCGTTCGGCCCGGCAGTCGTGGCGCCGGTGGAACCGCTGGACGCGCTGTTCGTGCTGAACGGTTACGCAAGCGTTCCGGAAATCGAGCGAATCGATACCGCGCAGGCGTTGCCGGCGATATCACGCTGGTTCGACGCGGCGGCTGGATCGCTGGATCGTTTGGCCCGCGCAGTAACGCTGCTGCGCAGCGTTCGGTGCTACCGCTTGACCCTGGGCACGCCGGCGGCGAGCGCGCAAAAAATCATGGAAGTTATGGAGTCAACGGAATGAGTACGCAGCAGTTGTCCGGATTTTCATCCGTTACCAGAAGTGCGGTCGTGCGCATGGCGCTGAGCGCGACCGGTACGGCGCGTATCGTTATGCGGGGGAAGAGCATGGCGCCATACCTTCGCGATGGGATGGTTCTCGAAATGCGCGCGTTGCGTGGCCCGGCCCGCATCGGCGACGTCGTGGTATTTGAAGCCGGTTCCAGACTCGTGGCTCACCGGCTCATTCGATTCGACGGTGAAGCGCTTATCTGTTCGGGCGACGCGCAGCCCGATTGCACGGAAGCCGTTCATCCGCACGCGGTTCTCGGTAAAGTCATTGCGGTGCACGACCCGTTCGGCAATCGGCTCGACGACGGAGCATTTTGGGCCGTGGGACGCATCCGGGCACGGCTGCAGCGTTTGCGTTCGTTGACCATGCAACTCTCACCGGCTTTGCGTCCCCGTGCGTACGCCGGCCTATATGATGTTATGCGCGCCGTCGTGTGTGATGACGATGAAGCGCTGCGAACCGCAATTGCGGCGCAAGCGCCGTGGCGCTTAGCGTACGCTGCCAAACGGCATCGCTGCGGCGCGGCGATTTCTGCTGCGCTCGAACATCTCAAAGGCGACGAGCACGCGGAAGAACTGCAGCGGCGTTTGAAGGTCGAGCGCTGGTCCGCATTCCTTCAGTCTTCGCGCCTGCGTTCGCAAGTGGGCGAGTTACTGACGATCTTACGTGCGGCCGGCATCGAACCGATATTTTTGAAGGGCGCGCAGCGATCGCTGGCGCAGAGCTCCCAAACCAAAATCTTCAGTTCGGTCGACATCGACATTCTGGTTGCGCCGCATCTGCTGGACGCCGCACGCTGCGCGTTAGAAGAGGCCGGCTACCGGTCCGAATGCACTCCTGAGGTGCTGGAGTATTACCGGACCGAGCATCATCATGACGTTCCGCTTTACCCGAGCAGCGGCGTCCCCGTGGAGTTGCATCGCGCGCTGGCCCCCTGGCAGCTCGGCGTGCCGAACGAATGGGATCAGCTGCAGCCGTACATCATGAAATTGGACACGCCTGCCGGTCCGGTCAGCGTATTGGACGCCATCGGTACCGCGCTGCATTTGACGATTCACGCAATTCACCGGCCTGCGCTGCGCGAGCATGTTCTGCTTGCCCAGCATCTGCGCACGCTGAGTGATTTCGATTTCAAGCGATTGGGCGGATTGCTCTCGCGCGAACGGCGTTTTCATATCCGGCTGGATGCCGCCATGGCCATTGCGGCCGATCTCGCCGGGATAACGATTCCGGTGGGCCAGGCGGCGCAGAATATGGCATCCTGGGTCAATACGCGTGATGATCTGCCGCGGCCGCTGCGCCGGCGCACCGATTGCGTTGACGCATTTCTGAGCGCGCCTGCAGGCCGCTGGCTTGCGGCGCTTGCCGCATCGTGGCCGCACGGCCGTATGAATGTCGTGCGCAAAGCGAGCACGGCGGCAGCACGCTTGTGCGCGGCCGGCGCCATCGCGGCGTACGTACGCGCTATGCGCTCAGGAGACCCAGCTGTCCAAACTCGGCGATAACCGCCGTAATATCCGATTGCGCGCGCGCGGGCTCTTGCGGACATAATTGCTGCGCCACGCTCAGAACGGAAGTGTTTCCATCGCAAGCCAATAGGACCGTACCGGCCGTTCGGTTGAGAATGTGGATTTTCTGCGAGGCCTTGTCGTGAACGAGTACGTCGGTGCCCGTGTCCTCGATTTCGAGCGCGTTCGAGCGCGCCGGTAAGTTTGTCATCGTGTTCCCCCTAGTACGTTGACAGTGAGCCGTCCGTCTTTGCCCGGACGATGGCCAAGTGTAATGCGAGTAAAGCGATTGGGAAAAGCAGCAGCGTCGCACCGGCGAGCCAAAGCGCATCAGGGGCCGTGCTTCCAAATGCCGCACCGGTCATCGCGGCGCGCAAACCGCGAAGCGCGTGCGTGAGCGGCAGCAGCCAGGAAACAACTTGCAGCGGCGCGGGCAAGAGCGAGACGGGAAAAAGCACGCCGGTCAAAAGGGTGGCGGCGCTTCCGATAACGATCGTCAGCGGCGCCGGCTGTTTGAAGGCGATAACGAACGCCGCGGCAATGGCGCCTACGGCCGCGCTGCAGGCGGTTCCCAACAACAAAAATTCCGCAAGAAGCGCCGGATTCACGTTGCCCAGACGTATGCCGAAAAGCAAGCCGCAGGCCAAGTACACGCAGGCTTGCAACGCGGCGAAGATCATCGGCCAGGCCGCAGATGCGATAACGATTTCCAGCAGCGAGGTGGGTGTAGCGACGATGGGCTCCAGCGTTCCGCAGGTTTGATCGCGCCGGATTGCCGCCGAGACCACTTGCACCGCCGCGTTGATGACGACCATAAAGGTCAAATTCACGACGACATACGTGAAGTAATCCAGATGACGCCCGCTTTCAAACGTGGCGTGCGGACTGACGATGCGAGCCAATATTGAAAATCCGCCGACGGTGAATACGATGCTCGCAAACGGCATCAGGATGCTGGACGGATACGATAGCGCAAGGCGGATATCGCGTTGAATGAAACCAAAAACTTTGTTCATTGCCCCACCGCCGCCGCGAAGACGTCGGTCGCCGCCGTTCCGTCGGGAATCAGCGCTTGCACGCGCGTGCCGCTGGTCGCCAAAATCTGCAGCATGGCGTGGAACGCATGCTCTTCCGTGCCGAGCTCGATGCTGATTTCAGGCACATGCGGCGAGGATTGTACTGTTCCAACCATGCGCAGCTGTTGTGCCAGCGCACCGTCCGGACGCTCCAATTGAATGCGGTATCGCACGCTTTTGGAAAAGCTTCGCTCCAGGCCGCCCGGAGTGTCGCTGGCGATGCAGCGTCCGCCTGAGAGCAGCACGATCCGATCGCAGACCGCCCACGCTTCCTCAAGTGAGTTCGTTGCCAGCAGAATGACTTTGCGTGCCGTGCGGGCGAGCTGTGACTGCACGAAAGCGCGAAGCGCAAGCGCATGCAGCGGATCCACCGCACGAGTGGGCTCATCGAGCAAAACGACCTTCGGATCGTGCAGCAGCGCGCGCGCCAATCCAAGGCGCTGGCGCGTGCCGGTCGAGCACCGGCTGTATAGGCGGTTCTCGTATTCGCGAAGGTCCGTTAAATCGAGCAGTTCGGAGATCCGGCGCGTCAGCCGCGCGCCCTGCAATCCGTACAGTCTTCCGAAGAACTCCAAATTTCCGCGTAACGTGAGCCGGTAATAAAAGCTGCGGTCTGCACTGCTGCAAAGACCAACGAGTGCTCGCGCCGCCGAAGCTTCCATCGGCTGACCGTTGTACGTGATGCTTCCGCTGTCCGGGCGCAGTAAACCGGCGATAGCGTGAAGCAGCGTCGTCTTGCCGGCGCCGTTGGCCCCGAGGACGCCAACGATTTCACCGGCGGCAACGCTAAGGTCGATGCCGCGTAAAACGTCCACTCTCGTCCGGCGGCGGGGCCATACCCCCGACTCGAACGACTTGGACAAACCGTGCACGGAGAGCACCCCTTAAGGATACAGGCGCGGACGGCCCCGGCTTAAGCGCCGCAGGCACGCGCCCCGTAGGGCTTGTGCCCCATCGGTTCCAACCACGCCGTATGGGGGAGCGCTTGGATTCGGTGGTTGCGGCCGCGGCGGGGGTTACCCGCTCGCAGGCCCGCAGTCTCATTATGGAAGGCCGTGTGCGCATCGACGGCAATCCGGCCACCAAACCCGGAGCTGCCGTCCCGCGAGGCGCTCGCGTCGATGTCGTGCGTCCGCCGCGTTTTGTGAGCCGTGGCGGGGAGAAGCTGGAGCACGCCTTGCGCGCATTCCACATCAACGCGGCGGCAAAGAACGCGCTCGACGTGGGCGCTTCAACCGGCGGGTTTACCGATTGCCTCTTGCAGAACGGCGCCGCGCACGTCGTCGCGCTGGACGTGGGATACGGCCAGCTGGACTGGCGGCTGCGCAACGATTCGCGCGTCACCGTGATCGAGCGAACGAATTTCCGTTATCTGGCGGATGACGCGTTTGCGCAGCCGTTCGATCTCATCGTTATCGATGCGTCATTCATTTCCGTTCGTACGATCGTTGCGCGGGCAGTGGGTTTCTTAGCGCCCGACGGAGATATCGTTGCGCTCGTTAAACCGCAATTTGAAGCAGGACGCGAGCGTTTGGGCCGCGGAGGCGTCGTGCGGGATCCCGATGTGCATCGCGCTATTCTACTTGAAGTGCGCGACGCGATGCCGGTTTTGGGCATGACCGCGGTCGATGTAACGCCCTCACCGTTGAAGGGCCCGGCGGGAAACCGCGAGTTCCTGATGCGCCTGCGCCGTCACGGCGAGCCGGTGGCGGATGAAGTGATCGACCGGGTTATCTGCGAAGGGTCCTCTACGTGACCGTTTCGGTAAAAAGGCGCGTCGTTGCGCTCTACGTGGACGTTAACCGGGAACATGCGCGAGCGCTGGCAGCACGCGTGAGCAACGGATTTCGTGAAAGCGGGTATACCGTTTCGCCGGTCACGGAGGGCGGTGCGCTCGAAGGTGCGGCATTGCTCATAACGATCGGCGGTGACGGCACATTGTTGCGCGCCGCGCGCCTGGCGGTGGATCGCGGCGTTCCGATCCTGGGCATCAATACCGGCCGGCTCGGTTTTCTTACCGAATTCGACGAGGACGACGAACATATCGATGAATTGCCGGATCTGCTGGAACGCGGCTTGGTCATCGAAGAGCGGATCGCATTGCAGGCGACCTATGGAGAGCAGCATTTCTTTGCGCTGAACGACGTGGTTGTGCGCAAAGGCGGAATATCGCGGATCGTGCCGTTCGGGCTGTGCTTGAACGACGAGCAAGCCGCGCACATACCCGCCGATGGAATTTGCGTTGCCACACCCACGGGTTCAACCGCATATTTCTTATCGGCAGGTGGTTCCATTATATCCCCGCACGTGGATGCGTTCGGCATCGTACCGCTGTTGCCGCATACGCTCTTTTCGCGTCCGCTGATCGTTCCGGCTGACTCGTGCATCTCGATCAGCTGCGATCCGGAAATTTTGCACGCGAACTTGGAGTGCGACGGCGAGGTTATGAGCGATCTGCCGGGCGGAGCCACGGTCGTGGTCGATCGTTATCCACGTACGGTGCGCTTTGCCCGGATCGAGCGGCTGCGATTTTTCGAGCGTCTCGAGGAAAAGCTGAGCTGGGGCGTTTCCATAAAGGATGAGCGCTTCCAGTAAGGCATGCTGCAGAAGCTGACGATTGAGGATTATGGGCTCATTCCGCGGGCGGAGATCCTCTTCGATTCCGGCGCGACAATATTCACCGGTGAGACGGGCTCGGGCAAAACGATGGTTCTGGGCGCGCTGGCCTTCGTGCTCGGCGAGCGTGCGAGCCCCGAGATCATTCGTAAGGATCGGCCACGCGCGCGCGTTAGCCTGGAGTTCGATCCCGGCAGCACACTGCGAGCGCGCCTGGCGGAGGACGGTTTTGAGATCGATGCGGACGAGTATGCGAGGATCGATCGCGAGATTGCGGCACAATCGGGAAAGTCGTCGCTCCGGCTAAACAGCCGGCCCGCGACGGCAGCGTATATTCGTGAGGTGTCCGCGCACGTCGTGGACATCGCCGGACAGCACGAAGCGCAGCGTCTGCTCGCGCCCGCATATCACCTGGAACTTTTGGACCGGTTTGCGGGAGAAACCGCGGTCCGCGCGCGCGAGGAGCTCGTGCAGCGATACCGTGAACACTCGCGCCTTGCCGATGAACGTTCCGCATTCGATCGCGACGAACGGCAATCGCACGAGCAACTGGCGTTCGCGGAATTTTCCCTGCGCGAAATCGAAGGCGTCGCGCCGCAAGCGGGCGAGGACGAGCTCCTCGCGCAGCGGCGTCGCGTGCTGGAAAATGCCGAGAAGATCGCGCTCGCGCTTCAGACCGCGCATGCTTGGCTGACTTCCGCCGAAGGAGCTGCGGCGGACGCGGCCGGAGTTGCAGCCGGCGCGTTGCGCGCAGTAGCCGACATCGGCGGCGATTTCACGGAGATGGCGCAGGCCGCCGCGGCGCTTCAAAGCGACATCAATGAGCTCGCGATGCGCATCGCCCGTCAAATGGACTGCATAGAATTCGACGCAAACGAGCTCGAACAGGTGAACGCGCGTCTCGAGGCGCTCGACACCGTAAAAAGAAAGTACGGCGGAACGCTGGAGGCGGTCATCGCGCGGCTCGATGAGTTTCGTTCAACGCTGCAACGGATCGAAAATAGAGACGAACGCCGCCTGCAGCTGCAACGGCAAAGCGAACAAGCGCAGGCAGCCCTTACGAAGGCGGCCGGTAAGCTCACCGCCGTCCGTCAATCTGCGGCCGGCGATCTGGCAAAACGCGTGCAGCGCGAACTGCGCGAGCTTGCCATGCCCGCCGCGGTTTTCCGCGTTGAATTCACCACTCTGCCTGAAATCGGCGCGGGCGGTGCCGAAGCGGCGCAATTTCTTTTCGCGGCAAACGCAGGCGAAACGGCGCGCCCGCTTGCGCGCATTGCCTCCGGCGGCGAGCTTTCCCGCGTGCTGCTCGCGCTGATTGTGGTTCTGGCCGCTTCGCGCGGCGGCGGTGCACTCGTGTTCGATGAAATCGACGCCGGCGTAGGCGGCGCCACCGCCAGCGCCGTCGGCGCGCGCTTGGGCCGTTTAGCGCACGACGCGCAAGTAGTTTGCGTTACGCACTTGGCCCAGATTGCGTCATGGGCCGATCGCCATTACGTGCTTGAAAAACACGAACAACGCGGCTCCACCACGATCGAGGTCATCGCAATTTCAAACGATGCCGCGCGAACCGCCGAAGTGGCCCGAATGCTTTCCGGTGAAACCCACGACGCCGCCCTCAAACACGCCCGCACCCTCCTAAAAACCACCCACGACCGCCGCACACCATAAGGATTACGGAATTTGGTGGATTTTTAGGAGGTTGGTTCCGCCGGAGCCGACGGGCATGCCGGTGGTGAATGCAATGAGGTCGCCGTGGTCGAGAAGGCCTTCGCCCAGCATGCGTTGTTCGGTGATGTGAAGCAGGACGTCGATCGATGAGTATCGGTCGATCAGTAAGGAGTCGACGCCCCAAAGCAACGCTAGACGCCGTGCAACCGGCGCCAGTGGGGTCAGCGCAATGATACGGGCTCGCGGACGGAACGCGCTGATGTGATGCGCGGCGTTTCCGGTGGTCGTTCCCGTAACGACGTACGGAAGCGCGAGCTCGGCGCTTGCGCGCGTTGCCGCTTCGGCAATCGATGTCGCAATATTCCGGTCCACGCCCTCCAGGCGGCGCAATTGCAGGATTTCGTGCGGGTATTGCTTCTCCACTTCGCGCGCAATTTCGGCCATGACGCGCACGGCTTCGGCGGGATATTGGCCGCGTGCGGTTTCTCCCGAAAGCATAACAGCGTCGGTGCCGTCCAGAATGGCATTTGCGACGTCGGTCGTTTCAGCGCGCGTCGGGCGTGGGCTAAAGGTCATCGACTCCAGCATTTGAGTGGCGGTGACCACCGGTTTGCTGGCGCGGTTGCAACGCGCAATGAGGTCCTTCTGCACCATGGGAACTTGTTCGAGCGGGATCTCGATGCCGAGATCTCCGCGCGCGACCATGATTCCATCCGCGGCATTGACGATATTGTCGATGTCCGCCAGAGCTTCGTGCTTCTCGATTTTTGCCAGCACCGGTGCGCTTTTGCCGCGCTCGTTCATGAACGCTTTGACGCGGTGGATGTCGTCGGCGCTGCGGACGAACGATACCGCGACGTAATCCACGCCAAGATCCAAGCCGAACGCCAGGAAATCCAGATCGCGTTGCGAGACGGCGGAGATGTTCAACGTTCCATCGGGGTAATTGATGCCTTGCTGCGCGCGCAGTTCGCCGCCGACCTCGACGGTCGTCTCAATCTCGGTCAACGTTTTGTCGATGATGCGTAAGATGATCGCGCCGTCTTGGAGATAGAGACGCGTTCCGACGGCGACGTCGGCGGGCAAGTCCCTATACGAAACGGCCACGCGGTTCGAATCGCCGGGCACGTCTTCGCTGGTGAGCGTAAACGGTTTGCCGCGTTCGAGCATAATAGTCGTTGCGCCGCCCGCGAATGTGCCGGTTCTCACCTTGGGCCCAGGCAAGTCTTGCAAAATGGCGATGTGCTGATTGAGTTCTTCGGCAATTTTTCGTACGCGCGCGAAATTCTCGCCGTGCTCTTCGGGCGTAGCATGCGAAAAATTGAGCCGGAATACGTTTGCACCGGAAAGAATCAGCGCGCGGATCATCGCAGGATCGCGCGAGGCCGGACCGAGTGTCGCAACGATCTTCGTGCGTTTGTGAAGCACTTCCATACGCTCCAGGCCGTTGCGAGAGAAACCCCGAAGGCTCCTGCGTTCAATGCGTGACCAAAGTGACACGCGCCGCGTACAGCGCAACGCCGTCAGTTTTTTGGCATCGTTGCTGTTGCATGCGATTGCAGCCTATCTGTTGTTTTCGCTTGCAACTTCGTCGTCGGAGCAGGCGAGGCTGGAAGCAATTCCGGGTAACGTCGTGGTCACCGTCACGCGGCAGGCGCCTAAGGTGCGCACACCGGCCAAACCAACGCCCGTCACCGTTCCCGTACCGCACGCGCCGGTGGTTCCGCATCCGCGCGCGGCCGCGCAGCCGCGATCCGCACCGCCGCATCCGCGCGTGCTGCACGAACTGGCGAAGACCGCACCGAGCGCACCCCCAAACCCCACGCCCGCGCCGGTGAGTTCATCGCTGCCCAATCCGGTGCCGACGCAAGCACAGCTCAGCGTTACGCCCGCACCCATTCCGGCCGCCGTACCGACGAGCGCTCCAGCGCAAATCCTCGCAGCCGCTGTTCCGACCGCGGTGCCGAGCCGCCGGCCGGCAACGCCGGCTCCCACGGCCGCACCGCAAACGCCGGTGCCGAGCGCAGCGCCCAGAACCGCGTCCCCGAGTGCCCCGCCGGCAACGCCGCAGCCGCAACCCTCGGCTATCGAAGCCACGCAAGCGCCGCTCCAAAATATCAGCAGCCCCGAGCCGCTCGTTACCCCCGGCGCGCCTGCGCACGTCCGCATCGCGCAAGCAGCACCCAGTCCGGCGGCCGGCGCCGCCAGAAGCCCGGGTCCCAGAACGACCTCATCACCCGGCCCGCGCGGTCAAGCACAACGCAAAAGCACGCTGACGGCACGGCCGATCCAACCGCTCCCCGCCACGCCCCGGCCCGTGTCCGCTCCGGCCTCGCGGGCAAGCCGTTCATTGAATGAGCGTCTGCGCAGTCTCATTCCGACAAGCGCTCCCAGCAGCACACCTGCGCCGGGCAAACACTACTCGTTTGTGAATCTGAAGTTTACTCCGCCACCGGAGCCCACGCCGCCGCCCAGCGTTCTGGCGGCCACAAAATTCGTTTATACGGAGAACGTCGGATCGCAGCATTGGAAACACTGGCCCTTAGGCGCCGCGCCCGAGGAAGTCGCGGTGCGCATGTACGTTACCTCCGTGCGGCATATCGGCCCGATTGCTTGGTGCACCGGCTGGGTGGCGCGCCTTCCCGAACCGGGATCGCGCGAAGGGTACCTCGTGAACTCGGATCGGGATCTGACGCCGAAGTGGATTATCGAAGAAAACGAATCCTTGCTTTGTGCAGGAAAGCTGACGCCGTTTACTCAGCCTGCGTCCGAGCCGACGAAGGCTCCTTGAAAGCAGTGGTCTAGAGTACTAGAATGAGCTTGTCTCACGAGACATACCAGCGTTGACATAAGGAGGGCGGTTGGAACCGCAAGATCCACCGGGCTACTTGGCCCGAGAAAAAGCGCGCTGTAAACCAGAGCACTAGACAAGCGCTCAGCGGCAGCCGGACGTCAACCGGCATATGGAGCGTGCTTGACAAGCAGGTAAAGCAAAGATGAGGGGCCGCGCCCACTGGGGTTGCGGCCCGTCATCATTTTACGCTATTGTATGGGATGTTAGCCGTGAAAGCGTGGGCATGTCCCGCGCTTCCTTGTTGATTAGGGGTTCACCACCGTTCCTGAAATGACGCTGCCGCAGGCATTCGAGCGCGCGATTGAAGACATCGCGCACGATTCGCGTTTTGCCGGCGTTGAAATCGTTCAACATAACGCGCGCCGCGGCCGAACCGTAACCACGCTTTCGGTTACGATCGACCGCGAGGGCGGCGTCGACGTGGCCACGTGCGAGCGAGTCGCCGCTGCGGTAAATAAGCAGTTGGATCTCTACGACGAAAAATACACCCTTGAAGTCGAGTCGGCGGGTTTGAACCGGCCGCTTACAAAGCCGGGCGATTACGAGCGTTTTGCCGGCCGCAGCACGAAAATCGTCACCTCATTGCTGGTACAAGGCGCCAAGACGCACCGTGGAGTTTTGCGCGGCGTGCGCGGAACCAACGTCATCCTCGAAACCTCCACCGGCGAATTACCGCTTCCCCTGGCCACGATAGAACGCGCAAATCTGGAGTACGACGTGCGCTCCGATCTGCAGCGCGATAAAAAAGAGCGTAAAAGTAAACAACATGCGTAACGTTAGGAAGAACCACGATGCCTGAAACCGTGAGCGACGAAAAACTCATCGATGTGCTGCAATTCATCTCCAGGGAACGGAATATTCCGTTCGAGATGCTGGTCGAAGCTTTGGAAGCGGCGCTTTTGACCGCGTATAAACGGCACTTCGGCAGTGAAGCTAATGCCATTGTCACGGTCGACCGGCAAACAGGTGAATACAAAGTCTTTCACCGCCGGATCGTGGTTGACGAAGTGACCGATCCGAAGCTGGAAGTCACGCCGAAGGAAGCGGGGCCGCAGTACCAAGTCGGAGACTACTTCGATGAAGAGGTCACGCCCAAAGATTTCGGCCGAATTGCGGCGCAAACCGCCAAACAAGTGATCGTGCAGCGCATCCGTGAAGCCGAGCGTGACACCGTCTTCAACAAATACGCGGCTAAGCTCAACGATATCGTCAAAGGCAGCGTTCAGCGGTTCGAGCAGCGCAACATGTACGTTCTGCTCGAAGGCAAGGACGAGGCGATGCTGCCGCTTTCGGAGCAGGTACCGCGTGAAAACTTCCGCATCAACGACTTCATTCGCGCCTACGTGCTGGACGTGCGTAAGTCGCCCAAAGGCCCCAACGTGATTCTTTCGCGTGCGGCCGAGGGTTTGGTTCAACGTTTGCTCGAGTTCGAAGTGCCGGAAATTGAAGACGGTCTGGTTGAGATTATGGCGATTGCGCGCGAACCGGGCAGCCGTTCAAAAGTCGCCGTACGCTCCAACCGCGCAGAAATCGATCCCATCGGCGCGTGTCTGGGACCCAAATCCAGCCGCATTGCGAATGTGTCCGACGAATTGCGCGGCGAGAAGATCGACGTCATTCGTTGGGAAGCCGATCCCGTTGCGTTCATCATGAACGCTCTGCAGCCGGCCAAAGTGCTGAGCGTGGAGCTCTTCGAAGACGACGGCGTGGCGCTAGTCGTCGTGCCCGATTACCAGCTTTCACTGGCGATCGGCCGGGAAGGGCAAAACGTGCGGCTTGCCGCGCGGCTGACCGGGTGGCGGCTGGATATTGCCAGTGAATCCGAAGCGGCCGAAGCGCGCGAGCGGTATATGGCCGAACGTACGGAGGCCCTGGCGCCGCAACCGGCGCTTGAAATGCCGCAGGAGGAGCCCGAAGAAGCGGAACCCGTGGCGGCGGACGCGCCGGCTCCCGAGGGCGGCATCGACGAGGAGTTGATCCGCAAACTCGAAGAGTTCAAACGGGAACGGCTGGGCGGAGGGGAGTAGCGGCTGCCTCACGTTCCGGTTCGCCAATGCGCCGGCTGCCGCCGGCGAAAACCCCAACCGGCCATGCAACGCTTCGTCCGCATTCGGCCGGGCGGCGAGCCGGCGGCCCGGTGGCGGCCGGACACGGGAAGGCGTGCGCCGGGACGCGGAACGTATTTGTGTTCGGACGAATGCATTTTGCGGGTGGGGAAAAATAAGAAGTACCCGGGCCTTGCAGCTGCTGCTGCCGAATACGGGTTACACTTAGGCTAGTGGTTATTATTGAAGTGACATGTTAAACAGACCGCATAATGCGTAATCGTTGTAACGACGACCGCACCCCGGTGCGCGGCACCGGGGAAGGAGCGCGTCCAATGAGCTGAGGGCGGAGCAGGCACCCTCGGTTCCGGATGTAGCACGGACCGTGAAGAACGCCTGCAGATGAAAGGCAGAATTTGGCTACCGGAAAAGTTCGGATATTTGAACTCGCAAAAGAAGTAGGGCTCACCTCAAAAGAGCTGATTACGCTGTTCAACGAGCGGCTCGGCGGGATCTTTGAAGCAAAGAACCAGCTAAGCGTCGTGCCGGATCACATCGCGGATTTGGTGCGCAGCGTTTTACTAAAACCAGCCGCCAAGCCCAGCGCGCCGGCAACGCCGGCCGCCTCCGGTCAAGCCACCGCCAAACCTGCCGCGCCTGCGCGCCCGGCGGCACCTCCCAAGCCCGCGCCTCCTGAGGAACCCATTCCCACACTTAAACCGGTGGCCGCGTCTTCACGGCGTCAGCCGCCCGCAGCGGCGGTAGCGCCGCCCAAGACCGCCGCATCGACGACCACAACGCCTACTGCTGGAAATGGTGCCGTTACAGCCCCGCCGGCCGAGACGCAGCTTCCGCAACAGGCGGCTGCGCCACAGACGGCTGAGCCGGAAACGGTTGAGCCGCAGGCGCCCGTGGCGCCCCAGGCAGCGCCTGCACCACAGGCGGCGCCTCCGACGCGCGCACCTGCTCCCCGCCCGCCGGCCGCTCAACGCCCCGCCGCAGCTCAAGCTCCCGCAACGCCTGTCGCGCGTCTGCGCCCGGTGCCCTCGGGCCAAGCATCGATTTTACCGCCTCGCCGCAGTGCGCCGCCGCCGACCACCACCGCCTCCGCCTCGCCCGGACCGCAAACGGGTCTTCCCGGCCGGCCCGGAGTTGCGCCGCGGCCAGGCCAAGCCGGTGGACCGCCGCAGCCCGGCCAACCCCGCTCGCCCCAGCCCGGGCGGCTGATTTCGCCTGCGCCGCAGCGGCGTCCGCAAGGCAATGGTCCGTTCCGGCCGCTTACCGCACCGGGGCAAGGGCAACAGCGTCCGTTCGCGCCGCCGCGCCCCGGCGCGCCCGCATCCGTCACCGACGGCCCCGCTCCGAGCTCGGGCGGGCGTCCGGGCCACCTCACGCGCGACCGCGCCGAAGAGAAGATCAATAAGAAAGACCGCGAGAAGGAGCTGCTGCTCGAAAAAGAGCGCAACCGTAAAAAGCGTGTCGAATCCGCCGCGCCGGCAGCGGCTGCGAAGCTGGAGACGATCGAAATCCCCGACCTTCTGACGGTGCAAGAACTTGCTACCTCGATGATCGTGCCCGCGAAAGACGTCATCAAAGAGCTGATCAAGATGGGCACGATGGCGACCATCAACCAAAACATTCCGAGCGACGTGGCGATCTCGATCGCCAAGAAGTTCGGTTTCAGCGCGGTCGTCAAGGAAGCCGGCGAAGAAGTAAAGGTTGAACAAGAAGAAGACAAGCCGGAGATGATGGCGACACGGCCGCCGGTCGTTACGGTGCTCGGTCACGTCGACCACGGCAAAACCTCGCTGCTCGACAAAATTCGGCGAGCGAACGTGGCAGCCGGCGAAGCCGGCGGCATCACGCAACGCATCGGTGCGTATACCGTCGAGCAAAACGATCGCAAGATCACGTTTATCGACACGCCGGGCCACGAAGCGTTTACCGCGATGCGTGCCCGCGGCGCGAAAGTTACCGACGTTGCGATCCTCGTGGTTGCCGCCGACGACGGCGTCATGCCGCAAACCAGAGAAGCGATCGCGCACGTAAAAGCCGCAAACGTTCCTATCGTCGTGGCGATCAACAAGATGGACAAGCCGGACGCTCAGCCCGACCGCGTCAAGCAGCAGCTAGCCGAACAAGCGCTGCAGCCCGTTGATTGGGGCGGCAACATCGAAATGGTGCCCGTGTCCGCACGAACCGGCGACGGAATCGACCATTTGCTTGAAACCGTGTTGCTCGAGGCCGACATTCGCGACCTGAAAGCGAACAAGAACCGGCGCGCAAGCGGTGTCGTCATCGAATCCGCGCTCGATCGCGGCCGCGGTGCCGTTGCTACGGTCTTGGTGCAGAACGGAACGCTTCGCGTAGGCGACGTGGTCGTCGTGGGCGGAACGTTCGGTAAAGTTCGCGCGCTCGTCGACGACAAGGGCAAACAAGTCAAGAAAGCCGGCCCGTCGATTCCCGTTGAAATCATGGGCTTACAGGATATTCCGGCCGCGGGCGACACGCTCATGGTGGTTTCGGACGAACGCGTTGCGCGCGAAACGGCCGAGAAGCGCAAGACGCGCCGTCGCGACGTGCGCATTGCCGCCAGTGGCGGACAGCGCGTTTCTTTGGAAACGTTCATGCAGATGCCCACGGAAGGCAAGAAGTCGCTCAACATTATCGTCAAGGCCGACGGGCAAGGTTCGGTCGAAGCGCTGCGTGCCCGAATGGAACAGCTTTCCACCGAGGAAGTCGAGATTCGTGTCATCCACGGCGGCGTGGGCGCAATTACGCCCAACGACGTCAACCTGGCCAGCGCCTCGAACGCCGTGCTCATCGGGTTTAACATTCGCCCCGACGAGACGGTCAAGCGTCTAGCGGAAAACGAAGGCGTAGACCTGCGATTCTATCAGGTCATCTACGAAGTGGAAGACGATCTGAAAAAGGCGATGCGCGGCCTGCTCGCGCCGGTGCAGCGCGAAGTCACGCTCGGCCACGCGGAAGTGCGCGAAGTCTTCAAAGTCAGCAAAGTCGGCGTCATCGCGGGCTGCTACGTCAAGGACGGACGCATCTTGCGCAACGCAAAAGTGCGTGTGCTTCGCGATCAGGCGGTCATCTTCGACGGCGAGCTTGAATCGCTGCGGCGTTTCAAGGACGACGTTCGCGAGGTTGCCGAGGGATACGAGTGCGGCATCCAGGTGGCGAAATATCAAGATCTCAAGGTCGGCGACATCATCGAAGCCTTTACGGTGGAGACGGTCGCCGCGGAACTGGCTCACGCATGAAACAGCAAAGAATGCAACGCATCGACCACGAGATCCAAAAAGTGCTTGGAACGCTTATCTCGCGAGACCTCAAAGACCCGCGCTTGGGTTTTACCACCGTGACGCGCGTCGAGATCACGCAAGACTTGCGTCACGCCAAGGTGTTCGTCTCCATTATCGGGGATCGCCACGCGGCCAGGCAGAGCATGGATGCCCTCAAGCATGCCGCCGGGTATTTGCGCGGCGAGCTGGGTCACGAAGTCAAGTTGCGCTATACGCCTGAACTGCAGTTTGTAGAAGACCGCTCCACCGAGCGGGCGATCAATCTCACCAAGGCGCTGCGTTCGGTTACGCCACCGTCCGAAACGGCGGGCGGCAACGCGTGATTCGGGAGAACCCGGCTACAGCAACCACGCAAGAAGTCGTCGCCGAGCTGCGTAAGCGCAGTACGTTCGTGATGGTCAGCCACGTCAAGCCGGACGGCGACACGCTCGGTGCCGGTTTGGCGCTCGGCATAGCGCTCAAACGGTTGGGAAAACGGGTTTACTACTTCCAGCAAGATCCGGTACCGCGCAACCTGCGTTTTCTGCCCGATGCGCAGTTCGTTTCACGCGATCTCCCGTCCGATCTGCCCGCCGATACGCTTTGGACGTTCGGTGATATGAGCAGCACCTCGCGCGCCGGAGAGTTTTTGCCGATGATCGAGCGCGCAAATATCTTAGACATCGATCATCACTTGGGAAACGAGCATTTCGGCGCGTTGAACTACGTGCTCACGGGCGAGTGCTCCACGGGTAGCTGCGTCGTGCACCTGCTTCGCGGGCTTGGCACCGAGATAGACGCGGACATCGCTACGTGTCTGCTCACGACGATCATGACGGATACCGGCGGTTTTATGCACAGCAATACGACGCCGGAAGTTCTGCGGCTGTCCGCGGAATTGATGGAGCGCGGTGCAAGCAAAGAACTCATCACCGAAGAGATTTTTGCCAATAAGCGCCTAGCCGCAGTCAAATTGCTGGGGCGCTCGCTCAGTGAGGCCACGCTGGAGGCCGACGGGCGGTACATCTGGTCTTACGTTGATGACGCCATGTTGCGCGCCTGCCAGGCCGACGGAGAAGACACCGAGGAGATCGTCAATCATTTGCGATCGGTGGAAGGCGTCGAGGTGGCGGCGCTCTTCAAAGCCTACGACGGCGATATTCGCGTGAGCTTGCGAAGCAGCGGACGCATAAACGTTCAGGCTGCCGCCGCACGTTTGGGCGGTGGCGGGCATTTCCGCGCTTCCGGGTTGACCTTCATCGGTTCGCTGCCCGACGCAATTGAAGCGGTTCGGAGCGCGCTTATCGCCGAAGGTCTCTAGCATTGAAGATCATTGCTATTGCAGCAATCGTGCTAGGACTGGGCGCGTTGATTGGAACGCGGCGTGACACGCCGTTTATCCGCTGGGGCATTATTGTAACGCTCGCCGGTGTGCTGCTTATGGCCGCTTCCGCCCTGTTTACCTTTCGCGGCGTGACGTTCGGCATCGCGTTGGCGTTGGCGGGCGTGGGTGCATACTATTATGGCCGCCTTGTCCGCAAAGAACAGTTGTTTGTCGCCAAACCGAAGTGATCGGATTCGTCAACGTCTTTAAACCGGCGGGCCCGAGTTCCGCCCACGTCGTTGCGCGCGTGCGTCGCATCTACAGCGTTTACGCGCGCGAGCACAGGCCGGCGGTCGGACACCTGGGAACACTTGACCCGCAAGCGGCCGGTGTGCTCCCCGTAGCAGTCGGCAAAGCTACACGGCTTATTCCGCTGCTCACGCATCAACGCAAAGCGTACGTCTGCACGTTCGTTCCCGGACGCTCCACCACGACCGGTGACGCGCACGGCGAAACCTTGCACACCGGCGCAGTCCCGCCGGGCTGGGAGCGGCGACTGCGCGACGCCCTGCCGCAGTTCGTGGGCCGTATCGAACAAGTGCCGCCCATGTACAGCGCCGTTCACCACGAGGGTAGGCGTCTATACGAGCTCGCGCGCAGCGGGCACGGTAACGTTGAGCGCAAAGCGCGCCTTATTACAATTTATGGCCTGCGTCTTCTGGGAACCGAGCAGCTTTCACCGTACGAACCCGGCGCCGCGCGACTGCGCATTGCTTGCAGCGAAGGAACCTACGTTCGCACGTTGGTCGAAGACCTCGGAAAGGCGATCGGCGTCCCCGCGCACATGGGCTCCCTCATCCGCGAAGGCTCCGGTCCGTTCGTTCTCTACGAGAGCCGCCGCCTGGAAGAAATCAGCAACGATCCGCACGGCTCGCTCATCGCTCCCGAACAGATCATTCCATTTCCAACAATTGTCCTGGACTTACGCGGCTCCGCCGATTTTCGCGCCGGCCGCATGGTCGCGCTTCCATCCGGCGCCACCGCCCGCCACGTTTTCGTCCGCGACGAATCCCGCACCCTAGTCGGCGTCGGCGAGACCCACGGCGCTCTCCTGGCCCCCCGCAAAGTCTTCGTATGACAACGCGCACAATCAAATGTCATGGTAAGCTTGTCCAAAGTTGCATGGTAAGCTTTTCCAAAGTTGTCATCGCGAGTTTGTCCAAAGTTGTCATCGCGAGTTTGTCCAAAATTGTCATCGCGAGTTTGTGCAAAGTCGTCATCGCGAGTTTGTCCAAAGTTGTCATGGTGAGCTTGTCGAACCACAGCCGAGCTTGGCGAGGCCGTCGTGCTTGGACTTCGACTTCGCTCAGTCGTCCTTCGACGGGCTCAGGATGACAACGTGGTTGTTCGCGCGCCATGTTACTGTCGTCGTGAACTGATGAACCAGCGTTGCGTTGGTGTCGTGGTGGGCGAATGAAGTTGCATTATGAGCTGAAGCGTGGAGCTGGAACGCCGTTGGTTTTGGCTATTGGGTTTTTTGATGGGATGCATCGCGGGCATCAGGATATTGCGCGGCAGACGTTGCGGTTGCGTAAGCCGGGATGGCGGGCTGGGGTGCTTACATTTTCGAATCATCCGGCTTCGTTTTTGCGGCCGGGGAACGAGCCGCCGCTGATTTGTACGCCGGAAGAGCGGATTGATCTGTTTGCGCGCGCAGGTTTCGATGAATGTTTCTTCGTGCCGTTCGATGATCGGGTCGCCTCGCAACATGCCGAACGATTTTTGCGGCAAACCCTGATCCAAGACATTGGCGTCCGCGGCGTTGTCGTAGGAACGACATTCCGTTTCGGACATAAACGCAGCGGCGATACGGCCTTGATGAAGCAAATTTTTGATGAAGTGGACGTAACCTTCGTTCCCGTTGCCAACACGGTTGATGAATGGGATGAACGGATCTCCAGCTCACGGATCCGCAAGCTCATCGGCGAGGGGAAAATGCACGAGGCGGATCTACTGCTTGGGCACAGTTACGAAGTTCGCGGTGCGGTTCAGCTGGGCGCGGGGCGCGGTCACGATCTCGGTTTTCCAACCGCCAATATTGCCGTGCCCAGCAAGCTCTTGCCCAAAGACGGCGTGTATACCGCTACAGCGCGATACGAGGCGCGTGATTATGCGGCCCTTGTATCCATCGGCACGAACCCAACCTTCAGCGGCTCGCAACGCACCGTCGAAGCGTGGTTACGGGATTTTCGCGAAACGGTGTACGGACGCGAGATCGCACTGCGCGATTTCCGCTTCTTGCGTGACCAGGAACGGTTCGGCAGTCCGGACGAGCTTATTCAAAAAATGAACGCCGACGTCAACGCGGTCGCATATCCGGCATATGGTTGAGGTTCAGAGTTCTTTCATGAGTGCTTGTAAGAATGGGTTACCGATGCGCGCGACCTTCGCCATGCTCCTGGTAGCGCTGGCCCTCAACGGCTGCTCCGTCCGTGTCGGGGGAGCCGGTGCGACAGGGGTCGCGCGTGTCGGACAACCTGCGCCGGATTGGACCCAACCAACGGCAAGCGGAAGCCGTGTGTCGCTGCATTCGCTGCGCGGGAGTCCCGTGTACTTGAATTTCTTTGCGACCTGGTGTCCGCCGTGCAATGAAGAAGCGCCGTCGATCAACGCGCTGGCCAAACAGTACGCGAGCCGGGGATTGCGTGTTGTCGGGGTTGACGAGCTCGAGGATCGCGCTAAAGCAACGAGCTTCGTCCGGAAGTACGGCTTGGTGTATCCCGCGGTCGTAGACGACGGGACGCTGCAAGCACAATACCGCGTAAACGGGTTGCCGGTGCACGTCTTTATCGACCGCGACGGCGTCGTGAAGCGCATTGTCGTCGGCGAGATGACTGCCTCACAGATCGCTACGGCAATCCGCACACTGCTTTAATTTGACGCTCGCTGCAGGCCTGTGCCTTAGCGAGCCGTTATCTATGCTACGCTTACGCAGCCCGGACCGTTAACGCGCCGTTTTCCAACCGCACGTCGGCGGCGCACCCTTTACTGAGCTCGCCGCGCAAGATTGCCGTGGAAAGCGGCGTGCTTACGTGACGTGCTACGGTTCGGTGAACGTACCGGGCGCCGCTTCCGGCGGCCAGTGCTTCGCGAGCCAGAAATTCGCGGGCGGGTTCTTCCAATTGCAACCGGATATCGCGCGCGCCGAGGCGCTCCGCGAGCGCGTCGACGTGTATTGCGACGATTTGCTCGATGTCTGCGAATTGCAAGTCGTTGAAGTGCACGACGTCGTCGATGCGGTTGAGAAACTCGGGACGAAACGCGGTGTTCAGTTCAGCGTCCTCGAGATTCGTCGTCATGATGATGAGCGCGTGGCGAAAGTCGACCGTGCGGCCCTTAGCGTCGGTGACGCGGCCGTCATCGAGAATTTGCAGCAAGACCGCCGCAACGTCCGGGTGCGCTTTTTCAAGTTCGTCGAAAAGAACCACGCAGTACGGGCGCCGCCGCACCGGTTCGGTGAGCTGCCCCGCCTCTTCGTGCCCTTGGTATCCCGGTGGTGCGCCCAGTAGTCGCGATACCGTATGCGCTTCGGTAAACTCGGAAAGGTCGATTCGCACCAGCGCATCTTCCGTACCGAAAAGTGCCTGCGCAAGCGCCTTGGCCAGTTCCGTTTTGCCCACACCGCTCGAACCCATAAAAAGAAAACTGCCCAGTGGTTTGCGCGGATCATGTAAGCCTGCGCGTGCACGGCGAATCGCCTCGCTAACCGCACCGATCGCCGCGCTCTGTCCGATGACGCGTTTTGCAAGCGTGTCTTCCAGCGTAAGCAAGTTGTTGGCTTGCGATTCTGTGAGCGTGGTTTGCGGGATGCCGGTCCAGCGGGTCACCACTCCGGCGACGTGTTCTGCCGTCACGGGCGGCGCGGTGACCTCGCCTTTGTTCGCCAATGCGACGGAAGCGGCGGCTTCATCCATCAAATCGATCGCTTTGTCCGGCAAGAACCGGTCCGCGATGTAGCGCGCCGAAAGGGCCGCCGAGGCGTGCACCGCTTCTTCGGTGATCGTGACGTTGTGATGCTCGGCGTAGCGCTGTTTGAGCCCGCGCAGAATGGCGACGGTTTGTTCGATCGACGGCTCATCGACCATAACGGGCTGAAAACGCCGTTCGAGCGCGGCATCGGATTCGATGTACTTGCGGTATTCGTCGAACGTCGTCGCGCCGATGCACTGAAGATCGCCGCGGGCCAGCTCGGGCTTAATCATCGACGACAAATCGAGCGAGCCTTCCGCCGCGCCCGCGCCGACGAGCGTGTGCAGTTCGTCGATGAACAGGATGACGTCCCGCGCCGCTTTGCGCACTTCATCCAAAATGCGCTTCACGCGGCCCTCGAATTCACCGCGATATTTCGTACCCGCGATCAGCGGGCCCAATGAAAGCGAGAGCACGCGTTTGTTCCGCAGTGAGTCGGGCACCGAGCCAAGCACGATGCGCTGGGCCAATCCTTCGACGATTGCGGTTTTTCCCACGCCGGGTTCACCGACGAGCACGGGATTATTTTTGCTGCGGCGCGCCAGAATTGAAATCACGCGCTCCACTTCTTGATCCCGGCCGATGACCGGATCCAGCTTTTGCGCGCGTGACAACTCGGTGAGATCGCGCGAATACGCCGCTAATGTCGGCGTCGCACCGCGTAAACGTCTGGCCCACTCGTCCAACCGGTTGGGCGCGCCGCCGGATCCACGCTCGGAAAGTCGTTCGACCAGGAGCGCCCCTCCGGCCACGAGCACTGCGGCCGACAACGCCGCGCCGACATAGGGCAGGGCAGCTTTGGTCGCTTGTCGCCTGGCCGAGCAGAGGCCGCACAAGCGCGGCTCACCCGCCGGCGAATCGGAATTTGTCGCCGGCCGAAGCCCGCATACCTCGCACGTCGTCGTCATCAGATTGTGCTACCCGCAGGGGGGAGTTGCGGTTTCATTGCGCCTCATAGGACACGGTAACAGTCGCGGTCACCTCGACGCTGCTGGGTTCGATGGTGGTGGGCGGTGCCGGTGCGGGCAGCGCGGATGCCATCATGATGCGGCCTACCGGCGCCTCGGCATAGCCTTGCTGCAAGCTGCGGACCCGGACAATGTGCAGACCGGCCGCCTGCGCCATGGCGCTTGCCTGCCGTCGGGCGGTTGCCACCGCCGACTGAAGCGCGAAGGCAACTTGCGCAGCGTTATTGCGTACGCCGAACGTCACCCCGCCGATGTCCGTTACGCCCGCCGCCACTGCGGTATCGATCGATTTGCCGGCCAGGTCCAGGCGGTTCAGTGTTACTTGCACGCTGCGGTTCACAAAGTAGCCGCTCGGCTGTGAGGGTGGGGTAACCGGCGGCGTTCCCACACCCGGGACGCCCATCGTCGGCGAGGGGGGCGCGGGCGGTGTATAGGAGATCGCGTACGAGACCGTCTGAATGTCGCTTTTCGGCACGCCGATGGATTCAAGGCCCGCCATCAGGCGCCCGAATCGTGAGTTATTATCAGCGGTTGCTGCCGCGGCGCTTGCGGCATTGGTTGAAATGGTAAGGGTCTCGGTGGCCATGTCGGGCTGGGCGCTCGCGCGCCCCTGCGCGCTGACGGTGATGAGTACCGAGAGTAACAATACGTGCATGGGTATCTCCTGCGGTATGGTGGTCGAGCTCGCGGTCGGGTTCTGTATCGGGCTGCTAGGCCGCTACGTCGTCCCGGACTCCCCGGGTATTGGCGCGGACACGCTTCTGGGGCTTTTCGGCGCAGGCGTCGCCGCGTATATCTATAAGCTGTTCGGGCATACGCTTAGCTTCGATCAGTTCAATGGTTCAAGCATTGCGTGCGCGGCAGCGGGAGCCTTTGTCTTCATCCTCGTAAGCCGGACGACTGCGGGGCGCCGCACAATCGCTTGAGTCCAGGGGAACAACGTTTTTACGGGCAGAAGCGCGCCTGCAGCCCAAAAGCAAAGGATAGAAACTAGAAAACCATGGCCTACGTCATCACCGAACCGTGCATTGGAACAAAGGACAAATCGTGCGTCGATGTCTGTCCGGTGGATTGTATTCACGGCAAAGATGACGACGAGATGCTGTACATCGACCCCGAGGTGTGCATCGACTGCGGCGCCTGCGTTTCCGCCTGCCCGGTCGAAGCGATTTTCGCGGATTCCGACGTACCTGCGAAATGGCAAAATTTCGTGGAGATCAACGCCGAG
>DASRSF010000175.1:0-10637 GCA_035656615.1 Vulcanimicrobiaceae bacterium
GATTGCACGCACAGCGGACGGCGTACGACCTTGGATGCAATGGAAGTCTCGAGCGCGCCTTGCATTTTCTCGCATTCCTTAGCCAGGGCGTTGAACGACCACGAGCGCAACATCGACGACGAACAGATCGTGGCGTTAGGCAGGACGGGCGGTGTCATCGGGGTTAACGGCATCGGTTTCTTCATGAGCCCGGATCTGCAAGCCACGACCGAGGTCATTGCACGGCATATCGATCACATCGCCGAATTGATCGGCCCGGAGCATGTCGCCTTGGGCCTCGATTTCGTTTATTTCGATGACCTGATGATGCAGGTCTACCGCGCCAATAAAGACACGATGTTTCCCAACGGTTATCCGCCTCCGCCGTGGCAATACTGGCCACCTGAACGCGTTGAGGATCTCGTTGAAGTACTTCTTCGTCGCGGATACACCGAGGAACACGTCCGGGGCATTCTGGGCGCAAACTTTCTGCGCGTCGCAAGGTCCGTGTGGCGCTCTTGACGACGTTCGTAGATTCGGCCGGGGTGCGCAGCG
Source organism: Vulcanimicrobiaceae bacterium (assembly GCA_035656615.1). GTDB lineage: Bacteria > Vulcanimicrobiota > Vulcanimicrobiia > Vulcanimicrobiales > Vulcanimicrobiaceae > DASRSF01. Next base: position 535 of record DASRSF010000175.1, read on the forward strand.
TCATGAGCATGCCGGAAGCGATAGATGCCGTGCGCGAAGCCTATGTTGCGGCCGCACATGGCAGCTTTGCGCCGATCCCGCGAATTGGGACGACGGCGCGCTCCGTGTTCGCCATGCTCGCAGAACGAATCGGATCCGGACCCGATGATCGTCCCGGTCAATGCGTTAAGGTCGTAAGTTATCATGAAGAAAATCCTCAGTTCGGCCGCCCGGTCGTTCAGGGGCTCGTGTTGTGGTTCAATGGTGAAACCGGCGAGGCGCCCTTTGTCCTCGACGGCGCTGCCGTTACCGCATTACGCACAGGAGCTGCCTCCGGCGTAGCGACGGATCTCCTTGCATCACCGGATGCCTCGGTGCTCGCAGTAATCGGTACGGGAGCCGCCGCTCCTGATCAAGTGCGGGCTGTATGCGCTGTCCGGTCAATCCGGGAGGTACGAATAGCGGGGCGCGACTTTGACAAGGCGCAGCGCTTGGCACGAAAGTTGTCGCAGGAATTTCAAGACATAGCGATACAGGCAACCCAAACCGTTGCAGACGCCGTCGCGCACGCGGATGTCATTTGTACGGCGACGACGTCCCGCCAGGCACTGTTTGGCCGCTCCCAGATCCGCTCAGACGTACACATTAATGCAATCGGCGCTTTTAGCGCCGCCATGTGTGAGATCGGCAGTGATGTCATTAGCAGCGCTCGACTCATTTGCGTTGACGACAAAGCCGCACTTGCGGAATGCGGCGATTTAGCCGGACCGCTGCGCAGACGATCCATTGTTTCGGACGACGTCCTGTTGATAGGACACGCGATCGAACGCGGCACTACTGCGAGCGGTGGCATCACGATTTTCAAGTCAATAGGAATAGCAGCTCAAGATTGGGCGATCGCGGCCCGTTTCGAGAGTCTCTACAGCAAGCCGGCAGGTGTCTAATGAATGCGTCAAGCGCTCTTGAGAGCGATATTGCGAGCCGCGCCAAACACGTACTGAACAAAGCGGCGGTCTGCGACCTGACCTTACCTTGGGAAGAAAACGTCCCGAGCCAGGCAAAGCGCGGTGCGTGGGAGCGGTTTGCGCGCGCAGGCTTTAGCTTCGTTTCGCTGACCGTGGCCGACGACATCAATTGGGTTCGTGATACCGTTCCTTATATCCAATCGGTGGTCAGTGAAATTGAGCGGGCTTCCGACCGCTACGTGCTAGTTCGCCGCGCGGAAGACATCGTCAATGCCAAGGCGCAGGGCCGCCTCGGACTCGGGCTGCATTTCCAAGGCACAAACCCCTTTCAGGGCAGGCTAGAGATGGTGGAGAGCTATTACACCTTGGGGGTGCGGCACGCGCTCTTGGCATACAACCAGCGCAATCTTGTGGGTGACGGATGCCACGAGCGTACCGACGGCGGACTTAGCCGTTTCGGGATCACGCTCATCGCGGAAATGAACCGAGTTGGAATGTTAGTCGATTGCTCGCACAGCGGTTACCGTACGACCATGGAAGCCATGGAGGTATCGACTGCACCGTGCATTTTTTCCCACTCACTGGCTCGCGCACTGGTTGATCACGAACGCAACATCAGCGACGAGCAAATCATTGCCCTAGCCAAGACCGGCGGAGTGATCGGTGTAAACGGAATCGGGTTCTTCATGAGCAACGATCTTCAAGCGAGCACGGAAGCGCTGGTACGGCACATCGACCACATCGCGCAGCTTGTCGGGCCGCAACACATCGCGCTGGGGTTGGATTTCGTACTGGACGACCATCAGATGCAATTATTCTATTCCTCAAATAAGGATCTCATGTATCCCTCGGGCTACCCGCCTCCGCCGTGGAACTATTGGCCCCCTGAGCGCGTCGAAGAACTCACGAGCGCATTGCTGCGGGCAGGGTACAGCGACGAGCATGTCCTTGGAATCCTTGGTGAAAATTTTCTTCGCGTAGCTCGCGCAGTTTGGCGCTGAGGCATTGCAGGTCGCGATTGTCGGCTGCGGCGCTATCGGAGCAACCGTAGCGTATTTTCTCACCCGGCGCGGTATCGAAGTGACGGTTTTTGACCTCGCCGACCCGGGGCATGGAACTTCGTTCGGCAACGCCGGTTTGCTCGTCCCGAGCTATAGCACGCCGCTTGCCTCGTACGGCAACGCTATGGAAGGATTGCGCTCGCTCATGGGCCGCGCGTCCGCGGTTGATATACAACGCCGGCAGGGGGCGCGTATGGCCTTGTGGACTGCGCAATTTCTGCTGGCTGCGCGAAGCTCACGGGCACGGCGCGGAGCGCGCGTGCTCGCCCGTTTGACGCAGCGCAGCTTGGAACTTCACGATGAAATCCTGCTGGGACAACGTGAGTCCGTGGCATACGCTAGGCAAGGCACGCTTTATGTGGCGCTCACGGAACAAGCGCACCTTGCGGACATTCGTATCGCGAAAAACTTGCGCGCGGTTGAAATCGCTTCGGAAACTCTTACTCCCGCACAAGCCAGAGAACACGAACCGGCACTTTCGAGCGCGATTACGGGCGCCGTATTCTATCCCGAGGATGCCCGCCTGCAGCCCCTGGCGTACGTCGAAACAGTTATGCGCTCGGCGCAATCAATGGGCGCCCGGATTCGAACCGAGCGCATCGACCGGCTAAACGTCGAGCACGGGCGCGTGGTCGGAGTAGAGGGAGCCGGCGGGCGATTCGCAGCGGACCGTGTGGTGGTTGCCGCAGGGCCGTGGAGCGCGTCACTGATGCACGCCAACGGCGTGCGCTTACCCATCGTCCCCGCCAAGGGGTACAGTGTCGATCTCCGCCTGAATCATCCCGTACGTTCATCGATGCTTTTTTCGGATATGCACGTGTCGGCCACGCCGTTTAATGGTATTACGCGTGCGACGACGGGCCTGGACTTTCATGGGTTGGAAAGCAGCATCCCGACTCAGCGTTTGAACGCCATACGAACGGCCTACGCTCGCTTCTTGGATTCCGTCTCAATCGTATCCGAGGGACGGGCGTGGGCTGGTTTTCGGCCATTGACGCCCGACGGATTACCCATCATCGGGGAATCATCGTTGATCGATAATCTGTTCTACGCCACCGGTCACGGCGCACTTGGCATAACCCTTGCTCCGGTAACCGGCGAGCTCATCGCCTCAGGTATTATCGGAGACCGCGCGTTAACGGAGCCTGCCATTGCGCCAAACCGGTTTCATGTGTAGTTTCAACCAATGATCGCGTATGCGGTCCGTGACATCTTGCTGGTATTGCTATCGAACCTATCGTGTCTGAATATCGTTAAGTCGTAGGTTTTGCATGTGCCGGTCGTAATGAGCTCGGCCATCAACGCTCCAAGCGCCGGCGAAGTCTTGAACCCATGGCCGTTCCACCCGACGGCGCAAAAGAAGCCACGCACTTCCCCGAAGCTGTCGATGATTGGGACACCATCGGGCGTAACGTCGTACAATCCGGCCCAACCCGAGGTTAAGCTTCCGTCCTGCATGATGGGAAACCGGTGTGTGATCGCCTCGGCATAGGGAGCCGCTTCTTCAAAGGTTGTCGTCATGGCATATCCCTCGACCTCAACGTCACGATCGGATTCCACTTCTGTGAGCGAACCGACCATTATTCCGTGACGTGCTTCGGGCTTAAAATACCATCCGCTTACCAAATCACTCCATACCGGCGTGGGCGTGCGCCACGACTCCGGCCGTTGCAGCACCTGAACAGGGTGGCGGCTCGCGGTCAGAGGTATTTCTATACCGACCATGTTGCTGATCTTTCGTCCCCAAGGACCGGCCAGGTTCACAACGTTCTCGGTGTATATCGGCCCACCATGAGTTAGGACGCTCGTTACGCGGCCGCCTTCAACGCCGATTCCTGTGACTTCCGTGTTGTGAAGAATTTTGACGCCTTCTCGTTTCGCCGCATTAGCAAAAGAATTAGCGACGAGCGCAGGATCGGCATAACCGCCGGACGGTTCGTACACGCCGTACGCTATCCCATCGGTGTTCAATTGCGGTTCCATTTCAAGAAGTCGATCCGGCAATAGCAACTCCTCGGTAATGCCGATGCGCCGGTGCATGTCGACCGATTCCCGAATAACCGCATCGTCGGCGGGACCACTAACGAACACGATCCCGCACTGAACAAAGCCGGCTTCGCCGCCGATTAATTCGTGAAAGTTTTTGAGCACTTTCACGCTGTCACGAGCCATCATCGCGAGTGGTTCGAGCGTGTAATACTCTCGTACTACACCGCTGGAAAGGCCGGTAGGACCCGACGCTACGTGTCCTTTCTCGACTAAGACCACATTTTTGAGTCCGGCCTTTGCCAAGTGATATGCGGTGCTGCAACCATTAACGCCGCCGCCGATAACGACGACGTCCGCGGTGAGGTTCTTCATGGACCCAGTATAGAACGGGTTTGCGGCGGAGAACTGCCCACCCGCCGTGCAAGAAATCACTCGTATGTCAACTCGTCTGCAATCGATGCATCCTGTAGCTGTGAATGAGGTAGTTCATTCGGTCGGAATTGTCCCGCGCAAACCGTATCGTGATTCGCGGCGCCAGGTCCGGTTGCGCACCCGGAATGTCCCCGATGAACCACTCGTTCCCCGCCGCAAAAAGCGGAATCGGAGCAACACCTTCGAGCGAGGAGGCATCAGCGTATTGCGCACTCGCGCGCGCACTCCAAAACAAATTTCGTCCATCCGACGTGATCGCGTGCACGGTTGTATTATTTTCGTATTCGCCGACATAGCGCGCAGGCTCATCGATCGTGGCGTTCTCCTGCGGCGTTAATTCCGGAAATGGTGTGCACCCGAACTGTGCCTTCGCAAATGAACCGATCACGTCGTTTATCGCCGAAAAACCGTTTTCGGAGTTGGTCAACATTACGGCAATACTTTTTGTCGCCGGATCGGCAATAAACCATGAAAGTATGCCCGGGCCGCCGCCGCCGTGGTGGACGAGCTCCGGAGTGATGAACATCCATCCGAGGCCACCGTCAAAGCACGAGATTCCTGTGAGGTTACCGGACGGAGCGCGCATCCTGGCCGTGTTTTCCGCCGACAATATCCGTTTGCCCGACTTCGCGGTTCCGCCATTGAGGTGCGCTCGGATGAAAAGTAACAGATCCGCCGCGCTCATCATTGCCGTCGAGCCTGCCGGCGAATACCCCAACGGTAAAAACGCTTGCGTTGTGCGCGCCACCTCGCCCGTTGAGCTATTCACGAAGTGTCCTACGCTCCAGCGATGAAGCAGTGCGTCCTCGGGAAGAACCACCGCATGCTCCATTTCCAACGGCGCAAAAATACGTTCTTTTATTAAGTCGTACCAGCTGCGCCCCGTTAGGCGCTGGCATAAATATCCGGCGATCACTGTGCCCGCATTACAGTACGAACGCGCGGCGCCGGGCGCATGAACTTGTCCGGCACTACCGAAGCGCTGCACCGTTTTTTCAATGGTTTCCTGGTCGTGCCCGGCGTCAGGCAATAGGTTTGCGTCAATACCGGATGTGTGGTTGATCAGCTGCTCAACGGTGATCGCCTCAAGCGCGGACCGATCGCCCAGCTTCAAGTCCGGCAAATATTCGATCACGGGCCGTTCAAGGCGAATGATATGCTCGTCGACCAATTGCATGACCAAGGTGGCGTTGAAGATTTTCGTAATTGAACCGATATGCATCAACGTCGAGGGCGTGAGCGGTGCCCCGGTCGCTACATTTGTGACACCGCTTGCATGAACGATCGTTTCGCCGCCGGTTACTACCGCCGCACTGATTCCGGGAACACGATACATCACACGCGATGTTTCAACCGCATCGGCAAAACTGTTTTGGTTCATAACGGTGCTTGCCAAACGCTTTTTCCTCCCACGAACGTGGCTCTGATTTTCACTTGGCTGATGGCGTGAGGATCTACGTCTTGAGGGTGGGCGTCCAGAACGACGAAGTCGGCCAAAAAGCCCGGAGCCAGGCGACCTTTTACAGAGGCCTCGCCGCATGCATTCGCGGCGTTCACCGTGTACAGCGACAAGGCTTGATCCGGCGTTATTCGCTGCGAGAGTCCAACGCCGGCGCCATCAAAGCCGGCGCGTGTGACACACGACTGAATGCCGAGCAGCGGTTCAAACGGCCCGCATGGATAGTCGGACGAGGCCGCAACCGGTATGCCTTTTTCGATGAACCAGCGATGCGCGAACATTCGCTCGACCCGGTCTTTGCCGTACCAATCAAGCAGTTTTTTTCCATGGTAATGTACGTAGCTCGCAAATGGAACCGGAATGACGTTCGATGCGTGAATCCTATCCACAATTTCCAGCGTTACGATCGTACAGTGTTCGATCCGATGTGAAATCCCGCGCCGGCTGGGAAACTCATCTCGGGCGGCCTCGATGTTGTCGAGCACCTTTGTAATCGCCCGATCGCCGTTGGCGTGCACACAAATTCGATTTCCATCGCTGTGCACAAGTCGAATGATGTCGCGCAGATCGGTGTCTGACGTGCTTTGGATCCCAAAATCGTCGTTGGTACCCTCGAACGGCTCGTTTACCAAGCACGTTCTGCCGCCGATTGCACCGTCGGCAAAGGCCTTGATGCCGCAAAAACGCAGCCGGCGGTCGCCAAAGCCGCTGCTCATGTGAAGCGCCCGAAACGCATCATATGCGCTACTGGTCAGAAGCATATTTACCCGTAGCGTGAGTAGTTCGCGGCGAGCTGCCAATTGGAACAACTCAAAATCATCCGGCGCCACAAGGGCATCCGTGATTGAGGTTATCCCACTGGCGTGAAATGCCCGCTGCACCTTTTCCAAGCCGGAAAGGCGCTCTTCGGTTCCGGGGTTCGGTAAAAGCTGGTTGGAACGGTCTCCCGAATAGGACCAGAACTTTTCCATTGCGCGCTCGTGAACGATGCCATTCAGACGACCGGCACCGTCGCGGCCATATTTTCCACCTTCCGGGTCATCATCGAGCTCGCTAATACCAGCAAGACGCAGCGCCGCGGAATTCACCACGCACCAGTGCCCGGCAACATGGTGTACGAAAATTGGATGTTCGGTGGAAACGCCGTCAAGATCCCACCGAAGCAGAGCGCGCTGTTCGTGGGTTTTTCCGTCGTCGTAATGGCTGGCGCGCAACCACTTCCCCGGTGCGATTTGGGCGGCCTGGGCGGCCAAGATAGCGCATGCGTCGGCATTCGATCGTACGCGTTCATACGAAAGGTCGATGCTCGATGCGTCCTCCGCCGCAATGGCCAAGTGGGTGTGCGCGTCGTTGAATCCCGGTACCACGACGCCGTTCTCAAAGTCCACAACCTCGGCGTCCGGAAAGCGCCTTCGCATTTCGTTTAATGAGCCGCATCCAGCAATTCGTTCTGCGGATACTGCGAAGGCCGTCGCCGGCTCCGCCGTCATTGTAACTATCCGTCTTGCGGTGAAGATCCGCATCAATTCGTTCGCGGGTAAAGCCACAACTGTTCCGCCAGGTATTTTGCGGGCGTGCCTTCATCAGCGCCCAAAAATCCTACCAGCGCCGGTACGTTGGCCGCGTGCAGACCGGTACGGGAAAGGAACCAGCCCTCTTTAACGGGCACCAACTGCACCGGCGTCGGCTCGATAGGTGAACTGTCGTAATATTTGTGTTTCGCCTGCGCCGTCCATACCAGTCCGTTCGCGTCCTGCCGCACTTCATGAATCACCGTGTTGTTCTCATAAACCCCAACGTAACGGTCCGGTTCAAAGCGGCACGCGGGATTCGCTTGCGGCAAGGTCGGTAGAGGGACGGCGCCCGCGTGCTGCAGCATAAACGGGTTGAGCACATCACGCAAAAGTTCGACGCCATGTTCCGCGTTCGTTAGAACCGCTGCGGCGGTCCCGGACCGAGGATCTGCGCTCACATACGACACAATTCCGGGGCCGCCGCCGCCATGCCCGATCAGTCCCTGGAAAATACGCCAACCGATACCGCTCTCGAACGCTTGGTACTCGGGTGCGCCCGAAAAACGCTGCATCCGTGCAGTGTTCTCGGAAGAAAGTAACCTTCCACCGTCCGCGCCGGCGCCGTTGCGAAGATGCGCGCTCACGAACTCAAGCAGATCGCGTGCGGTGCACATCGTTGTCGACCCGGCGGGCGCGTACCCCAAAGGCAAGAACGCATGGCTCGTGCGTACGTTCTCTCCATTACCGTCCAAGAAGTGGCCAACGCTTGCGTTGTGGAGCAGCGCCTCTTCGGGCAGCGTTGCCGCACACTCCATATGCAGCGAACTGAAGATCCGCGACTTCACGAGGTCATACCAGCTTTCACCGGTTAGCTGCTGACAAAGATACCCTGCGACCACCGTTCCGGCGTTGCAGTACGATCGCGCTTTGCCGGGTCGATGCACCTGCGCCTCGTCGGCGAAGCGTTTTACCGTATTCACCAGCGTCTCTTCGTCATGCCCTCTGTCGGGGAGCAAGTTGCCGCCCATTCCGCAGGTGTGATTGAGAAGCATTTCGACGGTGATATCCGGTAACGCCGAGTGATCCGCGATCCGGAAGGACGGCAGGTAATCTATGACTCGCCGGCCGAGATCCACCTGTCCTTCGTCCACGAGTTGCATAACCAATGTCGCAGTCATAAGTTTCGTGATTGATCCGATGTGCGCGAGCGTGTGCGTCGTCATTGGGACGCCGCTATACGCGTTCGCCACGCCGTCCGCTACTTCTACGATTTGACCATCCGCCAAAAATGCGGCACTAACACCAGGCACCTTATGCGCGCGCCGCGCTGCTGCGACCCGCTCATGAAGCTCCGCGGACGTCATGCTATCGATTCACGGCGGAAAAGCCACAAATTTTCGGCTAGATATGACATGCGACCCTCACGATCCGGTTCCGCAAATGAGACGACCGCGTTATCTGATGACGGCATCGTGCTTGCTCGCGAATCCGCAACGAAGCGATGGTCGCCCAAAGGGATTAACGGCGTGGGATCCGGTGCGAACATCGGTGAGCTATCGTAGTATTTTTGCGTCGAGTATGAGGCCCAGCTCAGCCGGCCGTTATGGGCTTGGACCTGATGAATTGTGTTGATGTTCCGATAAATTCCGGTATAGGGTTGAGTGTCGATCTCAATGTCTACCGGCGAGGGCGTCGATGGAAATGGACTTTCACCGACCTCACTCCTGAAAAAAGGCTCGAGAATCTGGGCGATGGCCGGAGAGCCGTATTCGGCGTTCGTTAATACGGCTGCCGCAGTTCCGGACGGCGGGTGCGCAACGATTAAAGAAACGATCCCCGGCCCGCCCCCGCCGTGGCGTATAAAGTCACGGTAGCGTATCCACCCAATTCCGCAATCGAAAGCCTCGACCCCGCCGCTAAGCCGGCTGTGCTCGCGCATTCGTGTGGCGCTTTCCTGCGAAAGAAGCCGGCGTTGCCCGGGCTGGCTTGGTGCGCTGAGATGCGCGCGTGTAAACGCCAGCAGATCGGATGCGCTCATCATGGCCGTCGAGCCGGCCGGAGCATAACTCAACGGAAGAAATGCATGCGAGGTACGAACCGGGCGCCGGCGCGAGGCATCGAGGAAGTGACCCACGCTTGCGGGATATAGCAGCGCGTCTTCCGGTAAGACCGCTGCATGTTGCATATCCAGCGGCGTAAAGATCCGCTCCTTCATTAGATCATACCAGCTCTTCCCGAGCAAGCGCTGGAGCAAGTATCCGCCGATGACAAAACCGGGATTACAATACGCGCGTCCGTGCGCGGGACGGTGGATTTGATTCAAATTGCCGAACCGCGAAAACGCCAGTTCGATTGTTTCCTGGTCATGCCCCATGTCCGGTAGCAAATCGCCATCGATCCCGGACGAATGATTCAAAAGCATTCCTACGGTAATCGCTTCACGGGCCTCTTCAGACGCAAGGCGAAAATCGGGCAAGTATTCAACAACCCGGCGATCCAGCTCAAGCACGCCCTGGTCAACAAGTTGCATGATGAGGGTCGCGGTCATCACTTTTGTGATCGAACCGATGTGCATGATTGCGGAATCGGTAACCGGGATTTTCGAAACCACGTTGAGTATGCCGCAGGCGGCCGTCGTACTATTACCGTGGCTGTAGAACGCCGCACTTATGCCAGGCACACGGTGGCGCTCGCGAATCTCTTC
>DASRSF010000176.1:0-12221 GCA_035656615.1 Vulcanimicrobiaceae bacterium
AATTCGAATGTAACGACGATGTGATTCACTGGACGCACCGCGACCCCGGCGGCCGGCATGAAGCCGGCTTCATCAGCGTTCATGGCAATACATATCGATAATCTGGTATTGGCCAGCAGTTCACCCAGGCGCCTAGAGCTGCTGCGCTCGCTCAATCTGCAAGTTGAGGTCATCCCAAGCAGGTACGATGAACCCGAACGCCCGGATCTGCTTGCGCGCGAACTGGCCATCGTGCACGCACGGCACAAGTGCGAAGACGTACGTTCGCGCATCGCCGATCGGCTCGTGGTTGCAGCGGATACGGTCGTGGAGGTCGACCGGCAAGCGTATAACAAGCCTCGCAGCGTAGCCGAAGCGAAAACGATGTTGCATCTGCTGTCCGGCCGTACGCACGTGGTGCATACCGCGTTCGCAATAGCATTGCCGGAGCAACGCGAATTGGTTGAAACGTGCGAGAGTACGTTCGTAACGTTTTTTGCGCTAACGCAGCATGAAATCGACGATTACGTCGCAAGCGGGGAGCCGATGGATAAAGCGGGCGCGTACGGAATTCAGGGTTACGGAGCAACACTCGTGGAGCGGGTTGACGGCGATTTTTACACGGTCATGGGCTTCCCGGTCGCCAGATTCGTGCGGACGATGCGGGAGTTGGGATTCGAACTGCCGATAACGAATAAAGGTTCCACGCTGACTTAGCCGAGCGGAGTACGCGCTATTTTTACATACCGGGACGAACGCCGATTGTTCGCCGTGATCAGCCTCATCATCGTGGCGGCGCTGGTTGCACTCGTCCAAGTAAGCGCTGCCCGGACCGGTAGCCCCAGTCCGCTTACCACAGGTGTCACGTCCAGCGCCTTAGCGGGCCAGGAAGTGGTATCCGCGCTCATTTCCGCGGTAGCAAATGGCGGCGCGACGGTTGCCGGCTTACCGGGACTTGCCCGCGAGGCCGCAGACCTGCGGCAGCGCAACCGGCAGCTCGAGCAAGAAAACGCGCGGTTGAACGAACAGGTTGCCGCATACCGCGAGGAAGTCGCGATTGCTCCCCGCCTGAGCGACTACCCGCGGGCCGTGCAAGCGCGCGTGATCGGCTACCCCCCGGAAAACGGCATCGAAACCGTCACGATTGACAAGGGAACGAGCAGCGGCGTTCACCGCGACGATGGCGTACTGGCAGCCGAAGGCGTCGTGGGCCGCATCGTCGAGGCGGGTCCGTTCGCAAGTAAGGTCGCCCTCATCACGGATTTCACCAGCACGATTCCCGCGCTCGTGCAGCGGGGCCGCTATTGGGGTGTCGCTCGCGGCAACGAAACGAGCGTGCGCCTTGACTACGTATCTCAGGACGCGCCGCTTCGCGTCGGCGAGCGTGTTATCACCGGCGAGGCGCGATCGTTTCATTCCGGCGCCCTCATCGGCACCATTGTCAGCCTCGAGCGCAGCCCGTCCACGCTTTACCAAACCGCCGTCCTCAAACCGGCGGTAAACTTCTCCCGGCTCGATCGCCTTGTCGTTGTTCCGAAACAGTGAGCCGACCGGCGTTCGTGTAAACACGCGCACCGGCCCGGCGGACGTACCATATGTCGGGCCCGAGTGGTGGGTGCCGGCGCTCTACCTGCTCATCGCACTGCTCGTCCAAACGGAACTCGCGCACTTCTTTACGCTGCGCGGCGCGCAGCCCAGCGTGGTGCTGGTCGTCGTGGTTTGGTACGCGCTGCGTGCCGGAACTTTGCGGGCCGCGCTGTTCGGCGTTATCGCGGGAGCTCTCGAAGACGCGCTGGGTGCGCAGACCGGCGCGTCGTGGATGATTGCGACGGCGGGCACTGCGCTTTTTGCAAGCGTCCTTTCGCGCTGGTTTTTCGCTGATTCCATTCCGGCGTGCGCAGTTGTCGTCTTCGTTGCCACGCTCTTGCAACGGCTCTTCTTTTGGACGGCTATGGCGATTTGGCTCGCGTATCCGCCCGGATACGCGCGGATCCATTTTCACCAGGCGCTCTGGGAGGGGTTGCTCAACGCTGCATTCGTCATCGTAGCAATGATCGCCGGACGCCATCTGGAGGCACGCACTCAGGAGCGCCGTACGCGGTGAAAACGGCCTACCAACGTCGTCCGGCGCAGTGGAAGTACTCGCCGTGGCGGATTGCCTTCTTCATCGCGTTTTGCGTACTGGCGCTGATCGCGCTGATGGTGCGCTTGGCGAACGTGCAGCTGGCACACGGCGTGGAATATCGCGCGGCCGCGCAGGCAAACCAAGTGCGGCTCATCCCCGTGGCGGCGCCGCGCGGTTTGATCTTCGACCGCAACGGTAAAGTGGTCGTGCGCAGCCGTCCATCGTTTTTTGTTGCACTGGTTCCCTCCGAAGTGCGCGACATCGACGGCGAACTGACGACCATCGCGCAAACGATCGGCGTGCCGGCGGAAATGCTGCGCTACCGGCTGTTACATCACCACGGCGTGAACTATAAAAACTTCGACGAGGTGCAAGTCTACGAGCCGTACGGCCCGGTAATGCTGGCCACGGATCTGCCCGTGGCGAAAGTCGGGCGGCTATCCGAGATTCTCAACGACCTTCCCGGCGTCGATCTCGAAGTCGAAGCCGTGCGCAACTATCCGTTCGGCGGGTTCGGCTCCGCAATTTTCGGATACGTGGGACAGATCACTCCGGACGAATATCAGCGGCGGCGCAGTCAAGGCTATTCAATGAACGACGTCGTGGGCAAGGACGGCATCGAATACGAGTACGATCAATATTTGCGCGGCCAGCCCGGCGGCGAACGCATCGTCGTCGACGCGCAAAATCAAGTCGTGCCGAGCATCAAGCTTCCTGCAAAACAACCGGTCACCGGAAACAGTCTGGTGTTGAACATCGATTGGCGGCTGCAAGCGATCACCGAACAAGCGCTGGCCAACGGCATTCACAGCTGGACCGGCGGCAAACGCAAAGTGAGCGGCGCGGTCGTAATACTGGATCCCTGGAACGGCAAGGTGCGCGCGATGGCAAGCTATCCGAACTTTGATCCGAACGCGTTCGCGTCGGACGATAACAAGAAGGTCGCATACTATTTGCTCGATTCCTCGCAACCGTTGTTCAATCGCGCAATCGAGGCGGCAACGCCTACCGGTTCGACCTTCAAAATGGTGACCGGATCCGCCGCGATTTCCGCCGGCGTCGTAAAGGTGAACGAAAACGTTTACGACAGCGGCGCATGGAACTGTTACGGCGCGGAATTCCAGGATCTCGCGGCAGGCGGCCTTGGAACGACGCAATTCATTCACGCGCTCGCGGCTTCGTCCGACGGGTTCTTCTACCAGATGTCGTATCGCCTCGGCAACGATCGTCTGCGCAAGTACGCGCAGGCGTATGGCATCGGGCAGAAAACCGGCATCGATCTGCCGGGCGAATTCGAAGGCAACTATCCGACGAACGCGTGGATGCTCAAGGTCGCGGGCGTGCCGCTTGAACCGTCCGACGTGTGCAGCTTAGGGATCGGTCAAGGTGCGTTGCAAGCCACGCCGCTGCAGATGGCCAACGTCGAGTCGGCCGTCGTCAACGGCGGAACGTTGTACAAACCGCAAGTCGTTGCGGAAGTCCGCGGACTAGACGGTCACGTTATCAAGCGGTTTGAACCGCAAATCGTCCGGCACGTTCCCGTCACGCAAGAAGCGCTGCGCGCCGTACGCGCGGGGATGGATCAGGTCACCGAACCGTGGGGCACCGCGTATGGCCTTGCGATTGACGGCCTGGCGTTCGGCGGAAAGACCGGCACGGCTGAAACCGCCGGCGGCGCCGGTCCGAACACGACCTGGTTCGTCGCATATGCACCGGCAAATCACGCGCAAATCGCAATGGCCGTTTTCGTTGACCGCTCAGGCGGCTACGGCGCGCAAGTCGCGGCACCAATCGCGCGTGAAATCATGGTGAAATACTTTCACAAAAAGCCGTAGGGACGCGGCTACTGCAGCAGCGTAATCGTTTGTACGATGCGTTCGGCGCGTTCGCCGGGATGCTGCTGGGCGTATTGTTGAACGACCTCGTTGGAACCGCGCTGCGCGAGCGCATGGGCAGCGGCCGTGGCCACGGCGTCGGATGGATCATCCATGGCGTGTACCAGCAGCTGATGCGAACGATCGTCGTCCAAGTGGGCAACTGCGAAGATTAAATCGCAACGTGCCGATTCACTTAGGCCGGCAAACTCCTCGCCCGCTTGGCAAGTCCAATCAGTTGCGGCTGCCTTTTGCGGGGGCTCGGAGTCCATGTTCGCAGGCGCAGCCTGGGGTTTGGTGTCCGATGCGGGCGCACGCGGAGCCAGCCAGGCATACAGTCCGACGAGCACGCCTACCGCAAAAATTCCGGCCAGAATCAGATAGATCATCGTCATACGGAAACGTGCGCAAGCTGCGCGCGCACGATGTCGAGCGCCGCATCGATAACGGGGTAGCTGCGCCGCTGCAGCGCATCCACGAACGCGGTCTCGTCCGATGAGACCAGGTCGTCCAACGCCGCAACGAGCAAACCGCGGTAATGCACGAGGGCATCGCCGTCAGGCGGAATCAGACGCGCGAGCGTAGCCCACGCAAGCGCGGTCGCCTGCGGCGCCTCGGCCAAGCGATCGCGCAAGAGACGCAGTTCATCGGCATCAATGGTGCCGCTCAAAACGAGGGAACCGGCGCGCGGCTCGGGCGCTTGGCCCGCGAGGACCGATCCGAGCAGCGTCTGCAACGCCGCCCGCGATGCGGCGTTCTCCAAATCGCGCGGAGCGATCACGTAATTCGGCAAGCGCAGTTTGATAAAGAGCCGGTCGAGCGTCTCACGCAGGTGCTGCGCAACTTCATGTTGCGCGGCTTCGGGCGCTCCGCTTAACGCATCGGGAAAAAACGCGCGGATCGCAAACAGATGGGTGACCAGACCGTTGAAGCGCGCTTCCCCCAAGAACCGCATCACACGCTGCAGCCTGTCGCGATCGAACGCGGTCACGACGACCACACCGCTTGTTTCGACGGCGTGCGCGTCGCCGTTCGTATGCGTATAACCGTTGCTGCTGGGCGCAAGCGAAAGGACCGTTCGCGCCCCAAGCTCTTCCGGGCGCGCAACCGGCGTAGCCGGAGGAAGTTCAACGAAATCGCTGCCCGCAATTGCGCGCTGTTGATGCCCGGCGAACGTTGGACCCAGCATTCCGTCCAACCCGAACGGTAAGCCCGAGATCGTATTGGCAAAGACTGGTGCGCAGCGAACCTTAAGCTCGTGCGCCGTTATCTCGTCGGTGCTTTCTGCATCGTAGGTGATGCGCGCCACCCGCACGACGGAATCTCCGGATGCTGCGGCGTTGTTGACGACTTCACGCCAGCGGATCGTTGCTTCGACGCCTGCGTCGATATCGCTCATAACTAAGCCGCGCTCGTTCATCAGCGGGGAGAGCGCTCCCACGTCGCGCACCGGCAAATCGTTGACGCACGTGCTGTTGGGCACGTAGATGAGCGTGTTGGATACCGGTACCGTAATGGACGCGCGGCGCGCCGGTCCGTCGCCGCTGTTGCGGACGTGAAGAATGAACTCCACCTCCTCACCGGCGTCGACGATTTCTTCGGGCTCGCTGCGCAGCGTACCGATTGCGAAGTTGGGCTCCGCCATCGTTACGATAGTAAGCGCGGGCAGCTGCACCGGCAGCATCGCATCGGCGGTAAGCACCGCGTCGATGGTCACCGGATGCGTTTTTGCCAGGCTGCGCAAAAGGCGCACGCCCAACCGCGCTTCGACGGCGCCGCCGGGCGGAATTTCGCCGAAGACCAGCGTGGAACGTTCGCGCGTTGCTCCGTCAACGGTCTCCAGGCGCGCTTCGGGAGAGACGTACAAGCGCAGCCGCACGTTTTGCGCTGCGTCCGTACCTTCATTTCGCAGGCGTACGAAGACGTCGACCAGCTGGTTCGGGCGAAAGACGTCGTCCTGAACCAGCGTGAGCAGCGAGGTTTGCGGCGAAAACGCCGGATGCGAATCAACTCGCCACGTGACCTCGCCGAGCGCCGTTTCACCCAACTCCTGTGTGTGCAAACTTGCGCCGAGCTTTAACTCCGTGCGATCGGCATACGGAGAGCGCACGCGGGCACGTGCCGTGAGCCGCCGGCTCGCATATGGTTCGATAGTTCCGAGATCGACGGTGTCGTTTGCCAGATCCAAGGCCGTATTTTTTTCGAAGAGCCGAAGATCTTCAAGTGCGGGATCAACGCGCAGATGCAGCACGCAGTCGCTTGCCGGCGCGCTGCCTTCATTCGTTATAAAGATCGTCGCTTCACATTCCTCGAACGGGCGAACAGTCGCGCTTCCCGTGCGCTCGATCCGGCTGCGCCGCGGATGCAGGTGCGGCTGGGATTGCACGGTAACGGTGCGCTGCAGTTCGCGCTCGCTGCCGTTCCAGCGAATCTTTGCTCGCGCGGCAAGTTCGGTTTCATCCGCCATCGGTGAAGCGATAACCGCGTCGGCCAGCAGTTCGACGCGCTGCCGCGCGGGCACCGGACCGATCTCGAACGTGAGGGCGCCGTTTTTTCGTTCGCGCAGCGGATGCCCGTCGAGGCGTACGCTGCCCCGTACCGGCAGCAATCCTTCCGGCAACGTCAGCGAGGCGGTGACTTCCGGGGCGCACGCCGTCCCGGCATTATGAATATGTAGATGCAGCGTAACCCGCGATCCGGGCGCACCCTGCGCCGGTTCAATCGAGAAGGCGGTCTGATCATCTTCGAAATCCGCCAAACTTCGCACGGTGAGGTTTGCCGGCTGCAGCGCGAATGCCGTGGTCTCTTGCGAAGCGATTTGCGCATGTGCCGCGATCACCGTTTCATCCGGCAGCGGGTCATCGATGCGCACACGGTATTGCAGCGTTGCCGTAGCGCTGGCGGGCAATGTCTGTACCACGACCGGTGCATAGGTTCGATCGAATGTGGCGGGCAGCTCGCGTTCGAACTCGCGGCCGTTGATGCGGGCGGAATGGGCAACGTACGTCGTGTGCTCGGGAATAGGGGCAACGACGACGACGTCGTGGGCGCTCGATTCACCGGCATTGTGAATGCGAATCGAAATGGTTGCTTCGCCGCCGGCCCGCGGTTCGTGTTGCCGGGATTCGATCGCTATCGCGGTAAGCGCGTTCTCCAGCGACGGGCGGCTGCGAGCGACCAAGCGAACGATGTTCGAGCCGACCGGTGGGAGTTCGAACGCTGCGACCGCGGCTTGCACCTCAACGGTGGAGCCGTTTTCAATGGCCCCCGCGACGCTATAGGCGATTTCGATACGCCGTTCTTGTCCAGCCGCGACGTCGCCGATGTCGGCACCGGCACGCGCAAGCAACGGAGAGTTGCCGTGCTCATCGTCAAGCGCAGCACCGTCGAGGCGGCCGCTGCCGACTAAATAGACGAGGCCTTCGGGTACGTTGAAGCGCACGCGCACTCCGGTTGCCGGAGCGCCGCCTTGATTGCGGAAGGTGAACTCCGCGCGCACAGTCATTCCAGGTTCCAATTCGCGTTCGGGCGAAACGACGAGGGTTCGAAGTCCCTCCGCGATTGTCGGAGCTCCCGGCGTAAATACGTCTGTTAGGGTGCGCATAATTGCTGGCAGACTTCGCCGCGGGGCATACGGCCCCTTGACTTAAGTCGGAACATGGAAAGGTTTTACAATCAATGCTCGCAGCAAATGCCGATCGTATCGCAAACGCCGTGTCACGCCTGGGTTCTGAGAGCGCGTTTGAAGTGCTCGCCCGCGCGAAAGCGCTCGAAGCGCAAGGGCGGCGGGTCGTCCACATGGAGATCGGTGAACCGGATTTCGATACTCCGGCGCACATCAAAGAAGCGGGCATCGCCTCCATCCGCGATAACAATACGCACTACTCGCCGTCGGCCGGCATTCTCGAACTGCGCGACACGATCGCCGCATATGCCGCCAAGTTTCGCGGAGTCGACGCCTTCAGTGCCGAGAACGTCGTCGTCGCACCCGGCGCAAAGCCGATCATTTGGAACATTCTGAGCGCAATTTTGAACCCCGGCGACGAGTTCGTCTACTTCGATCCCGCGTATCCGGCGTATGCTTCCTGTGCAAGCTACCTCGGCGCCAAAGTCACGCCGATTCCGCTGCACGAAGAAAAGAACTGGCGGATGGATCTGGACGAACTCGAACGCAAGGTCTCCGATGCCACACGCGCGGTCATGATCAACTCGCCGCACAATCCGACCGGCGGTGTATTAACGCGCAGCGACTTGGAGCGCATCGCCGAGCTCGCGCAGCGGCACGACTTTCTGGTCATCGCCGACGAAATCTACAGCCGCAACTTCTACGAGAATGAGTTTGTTTCGATCGTAACGATTCCCGGCATGCGCGAACGTACGATCATCGTCGATGGTTTTTCGAAGGCGTACGCCATGACCGGCTGGCGGTTGGGTTATGCGATTATGGTGCCGCAGCTGGCGAAGATCGTCACGCTGTTCAATAACAACACATTCTCGTGCACGCCGGTCTTCGTTCAACACGCCGGAATCGCGGCATTGGTGGGACCCGATGAGCCGGTGCGGCACATGAACAACACGTTCCGCAAACGCCGCGATGAATTGGTAAACGGCCTCAATAAAATTCCCGGCATTTCATGCACGATGCCCGAGGGCGCATTCTACGCCTTCCCCAACGTCAAAGCCGTTACCCAGGACGACAAAGCGCTGGCAGCGTTCCTGTTGCAAGAAGGCGGCGTTGCGTGCTTAGGCGGCTCCGGATTCGGCTTCGCAGGCAAAGGCTACCTCCGCTTCTCCTACGCCGCCTCCATCGACGACATCGACTACGCGCTCACCCAAATCCGCGACTGCCTCCCAAAGTTCAAGTAAACGACCTAGTGCGCGCCTCGGCTTCCCGGTCCTTGCCGGAAGTTGACGCACGTGGCCTGTTTAGAGCACGTAGCAATTTGGAACTAAGCGTACATGAGTGATGGTCGTCCCATATGGCCGGTGCTGCGCCAATTCGAGGGTGATCCGCTTGCCCTGGGCGCCGCCGCCCAATCGGATGCGACTCGCTCGTGGACGGGGCGCATTGCCGGCGCAAAGGCCGTCAAGTCGGTCTGCCCGTATTGCGCGGTCGGCTGTGGTCAAAACGTCTTCGTAAAAGACGAAAAGATCATTCAGATCGAAGGCGACCCGGATAGTCCCATCTCGCGCGGGCGCTTATGCCCCAAAGGTTCGGCCACCCGAAGTTTGGTCGAGAGTCCGATGCGCGAATACAAGGTGAAGTACCGGCGCCCATACGCCACGCGCTGGGAAGAGCTCTCGCTGGATCGCGCGATGGATATGATTGCGGACCGCGTTTTAAAGACGCGGCGTGAAACCTGGCACCCCGTCAGCGATGAGGGCAAGGACTTGAACCGCTGCGAGGGCATCGCGCATCTGGGCGGCG
Organism: Vulcanimicrobiaceae bacterium; assembly: GCA_035656615.1. GTDB lineage: Bacteria > Vulcanimicrobiota > Vulcanimicrobiia > Vulcanimicrobiales > Vulcanimicrobiaceae > DASRSF01. The sequence continues at coordinate 9,407 of DASRSF010000176.1, forward strand.
CGACGCTGGACAACGAAGAGAACTACCTCATTAAGAAGCTCTACACCGCGCTCGGCATCATTCAAGTAGAAAATCAGGCCCGAATATGACATAGCTCGACGGTTCCCAGTTTGGGAACCTCGTTCGGCCGCGGCGGCGCGACAACGTTCCAGCAAGATCTGCAAAACTCGGATTGCATCGTGATCATGGGCTCGAACATGGCCGAAAACCACCCGGTTGGTTTTCAATGGGTCATGGAGGCGCGCGAGCGCGGCGCCCGGTTCATTCACGTCGATCCGCGCTTTACGCGCACCAGCGCAATGGCGGACACGCACGTGCCGATCCGCGCTGGAAGCGACATCGCGTTCTTGGGCGGCATCATCAACTACATCATCCAGAACGATCGCGCATTTAAAGAGTACGTAATCAACTACACGAACGCGCCCGTCATTCTCAAAGACGATTTCAAGGATACGGAAGACCTCGACGGCTTCTTCTCCGGATACGAGAGCGACAAGGACGGCTACATTTTCACAACGTGGCAATACAAAGGCATGGATCTGCACGGAGCCGCCGGCCAGCGCGAAAGTGAATCGGCACTCGGCAAGGTCGGCAGTTTTATGCAGCGTGAGGATGCGCTCAAAGACGGCGAACCGCCGCATATGGATAAGACGCTCGAAGACCCGCGGTGCATCTACCAGATTACCAAACGGCATTTCTCGCGCTACACGCCCGAAGTCGTGGCGGAAATTTGCGGCATCGAGCCGCACCACGTCATCGACGTGGCCGAAGCGCTGTGCGCCAACAGCGGACGCGACCGTACCAGTGCAATCGTCTACTCGGTGGCATGGACGCAGCACACGTTCGGCGTGCAGATGATTCGGGCGGCCGCCATCATTCAATTATTACTCGGCAATATCGGCCGCCCGGGCGGCGGGATTCTATCGCTTCGCGGGCACGCCTCGATTCAAGGCTCGACGGACATTCCGACGTTGTTCAATATTCTGCCGGGCTACATCGTTATGCCGCACGCGCAAGCGCACGAGAGCCTCCACCACTACATTAAATCGGACGGCTCTCGAACCGGCTGGTGGGGCAACCTCGATAAATACATCATCAGCTTGTTAAAGGCGTGGTTTGGTGAACACGCAACGCAGGAGAACGATTACGATTTCGATTTGCTGCCGCGCATAAGCGGCGACCACAGCACGTACCGCTCGTTTTTGGGCATGCTCGACGGCGAGGTCAAAGGTTTCTTCTGTGTCGGTGAAAATCCGGCGGTCGGCAATGCGAACTCCGGGCTGCACCGCCGCGCGCTTGCGTGCCTGGAATGGCTGGTCGTACGCGACTTCACCGAAAATGAGAGCGCCTCGTTCTGGTATGATTCACCGGAGATCGAATCGGGCGAACTGAAAACGGACGAAATCGGCACCGAGATATTTTGGATGCCGGCTGCCGCACACACTGAAAAAGACGGCTCCTTTACGAACACGCAGCGATTGCTGCAGTGGCATCACAAAGCGGTCGAACCCAAACACGACGCGCGTTCCGACCTCTGGTTTTATTATCATCTCGGCAAGCGTATTCGCGAGAAAATGCGTAATTCGAACGACGAACCGTTCGCCGAACCGATGATGAATCTGACGTGGGATTACCCCACCAAAGGGCCGACGCAAGAGCCGGACGCGCACGCCGTGCTTCGTGAGATCAGCGGATACGAAATCAGTACCGGACGCGCGGTGTCAGGATATACCGAGCTTAAAGCCGACGGCTCGACCGCATGTGGCTGCTGGATTTACAGTGGCTCATTTAAAGACGAAGTGAATCAGACCGCGCGGCGCAAACCTGGTTCGGAGCAGTCGTGGGTTGCACCGGAATGGGGATGGGCGTGGCCTCACAACCGCCGCATTATCTACAATCGCGCCTCCGCCGATCGCGACGGCAAGCCGTGGAGCGAGCGCAAAGCGTACGTTTGGTGGGACGAGGAAAAAGGCGAGTGGACCGGCCACGACGAGCCCGATTTCGAAAAGAACAAACGTCCCGATTACGTGCCCTCCAAAGGTGCGAAGCGCGAAGACGCCATCGCCGGCTGGCATCCGTTTATCATGCAAGATGATGCGCTGGGGTGGATCTTCGTTCCGAACGGCGTCGTGGATGGCCCGTTGCCGACGTACTACGAACCGCACGAATCGCCGGCGAAGAATCTGCTGTACGGACAACAGGCCAATCCGTGCCGGCAACAGTTCGAACGCACGTTCAATGAATATAATCCCTCGCCGAGCAGCACGCACGGCGGCGTCTTTCCGTTCGTCCTGCACACGTATCGTTTAACCGAGCATCACACCGCCGGCGGCATGTCTCGCACGGTTGCGCATCTTTCGGAGCTGCAGCCGGAGTTTTTCTGCGAGGTAAGCCCGGAACTGGCGCAACTTCGTGGTTTGCGCCATGGCGATTGGGCAACGATCTTCACGATGCGCGCTGTTGTTGAAGCGCGCGTCATGGTGACACGGCGCGTGCCGGTGCTGCGCATGAACGGCCGCGACGTTCATATGGTGGGACTGCCGTATCATTGGGGCAGCAAGGGTCTGGTGACGGGCGATTCCGCAAACGATTTGTTGCATATCACACTTGATCCAAACGTGCACATTCAGGAAACGAAGGGTCTGACGTGCGATATTCAAGCGGGCCGGCGTCCACGCGGGGTCGATCGCGATAAGTTCCTGAGTGAGGTACGGCGGCGCGCACACGTGGAGAGCGGGTTATGACCAGCTTCATCGATCTCACGCAGATGCGGTATCTGACCTCGGCGGAAGGCGAGGCGCAAACATACGGTGCG
>DASRSF010000177.1:0-4706 GCA_035656615.1 Vulcanimicrobiaceae bacterium
TTTTCGGCTTTCGGCATACACGGCCCGGTTGAAACAATACTTTATCGAGAATCCGAATTGGGTCAGACCGCGTGCTGTCTACAACGAAATGATGGCCCTGCTGGACGAAGGGCTTGAAGATCTGTCGATTTCACGCATGAACCTGAAGTGGGGCATACCGATTCCTGCTCCCTCGGGCGCGAACGGTGAGGCCGTTATCTATGTCTGGTTCGACGCGCTTATCAATTACATTTCCGCGCTCGGTTGGCCGGAAGATTCGAAATTTCGCACCTTCTGGCCGGCATCGGTGCAGCTCATCGGCAAAGAAATTGCACGTTTCCACACGCTTATTTGGCCCGCAATACTTTGGGGAATCGGCGAAGCGGCGCCCGAGATGGTTTTCGCGCACGGCTGGATTACCGTTGAAGGACAAAAGATCGGTAAGAGCCTGGGTAACGCCGTCGATCCCTTTGAGCTCGCGCGCCGGTTCGGAGCGGACGCGATGCGCTATTTCCTTTTGCGCGAAGCGCCGTTCGGCAGCGACTTCTCGTATTCCGAAGACAAAATTGTGCAGCGGTACAACAGCGATTTGGGCAACGATCTTGGAAATTTGCTGCGGCGTTCGCTTGCGATGCTTGAAAAATACCGTGACGGGCTTGTGCCGCAGCCCGGTGAGGTCTCCTCCATCGCCGAACAATTCGAAAGTTTGCCCGCGCGGACGCGCGATCTCATTGCCAACCTGCAATTCCGCGACGCGCTCGAGGCGATTTGGGAGCTCATTGGTGCGCTCAACCGCGCAATCGACGAACGCAAGCCATGGGTGCTGAATAAAGAAGGCCGCGAAGTCGAGCTTGATGCGCTGCTTTACGATCTTTGTGAGGGGTTGCGCTGGCTGGCGATGCTTCTTGCGCCGTTCATGCCGGCAAAAGCGCGTACGATGTGGCAGCAGCTGGGCATGACCACACCCATCGACGCAGACTGGAATGAAGCGCTGCGTTGGGGGGGTATCGCCGCCGGTACGCAGACGCAACCGGGTGAGCCGCTTTTTCCGCGCATCGAAGCGGCGGTATAGCTCGTGGAAATCACGTGGATCGACACCCACGCGCACATTCATGACAAGGCGTTTTCCGACGACCGTGACGCGGTCGTGGGACGCATGCGCGAGGCCGGCGTTCGCACGGCGATAACGGTCGGCTGCGACATTGATGATTCGGCTCGCGCACGAGAAACGGCCAACCAGTTCGGGGTATTTGCTTCGGTGGGAATTCATCCGCACGAAGCCAAGGACGCGCCCGACGACATCGCCGCAGCGTTCGAACCGTTTCTTCGCGACCCGCGCGTCGTAGCGATCGGTGAAACCGGTTTGGATTATTTTTACCGGCATAGCGAACCGGACGCGCAACAACGTGTTTTGCGCGCGCAAATACGTCTGGCGCGCGAGCGTGGATATCCGGTGATATTTCACCACCGCGACGCGTTCGAGGACTTCGCCGCGATACTACGATCCGAGTGGAGCTTCGGCTTGCCGGGCGTGGTGCACTGTTTTACGGGCGACACCGCCCAGGCACGGATGTACGTCGAGGAATTCGGACTTCTCCTGGGGATCGGCGGCGTACTCACCTTTAAGACCGCGCAGCCCGTTCGCGATGCGGTCGCCGCCGTGGGCGTGCAGGCGATCGTGTTGGAAACCGATTGTCCATATCTTGCACCCGTTCCGCACCGCGGCACCCGCAACGAACCGTCATTTCTCATCGCAACGGCTCAAGCATGCTCTGAGGCCTTGCGGTTGCCCGTTGATGAAATCGCGGCCGTCACGACCGCTAATGCCCGCCGCCTCTTCAAACTGGCCGAACCGCTTCAACGATAAGAAACCATGGCTGTTCCGGTACGTGCTGCAACTGCGGCTCATGGAGTGCGGTCAGTTGGAAACGCGCGCCGAGCACGCTTGAAAGTATCGCCTGCAGCGGACGGTGATAAAAATGTACTTGGTACCGCTCTGCGCAAACGTCCCAGATATCACGTACGAGCACCGTGTCAAAATAGCTTGAGGCAAGCGGTGCGGTCATCGCCGGATGATGCGTTGAAAACAATAGACGCCCGCCCGGTCGCAGCACGCGAAAGAACTCCTTGAGCGGAACGTCCCATGCGCGCAGATAATGCAGCGTCAGCGAGCTAACCACGAGATCAATGACCCCGTCACCGAGCCACGTCATCGGCTCACCCAGATCGTGCTTTCGCGCATCGATGCCTTGAGCACAATCTGAACGTACGATCTCAACCATGGCCGCGCTGCAATCCACTGCGATAACCTGCGCGCCGAGGGCGGCCAAATGCGTACTGTATGCGCCGCCCGCGCATCCGGCGTCCAAGACCCTGGCCCCGCCAACTTCTCCGAGCAGCGCGTACATTGCGGGACGTTCGTAACCGGCATTCATCGGATTTAACTGCGAGTGGCGCACGTAAGCTCGGGCATTACGTTCGTAAAGCTGCTCGTTACGTTCCACAACTGGAGGGTTCTCTAAAGCGGGCGCGCGTGCTTCCATTCCGCTGCGAATCGCGAACGCAACGTTTGTACCAGCACCCGGGATCGGGTACACGCACCCCAGTCGGTGCTGTTGTTAAGGTGCGGCGTGGTTGCATTTGCCGAACCGATCCAGCCGCGATTTCCGTTCAGGGCGAATTTCTCGCAGCTGCGCGATACGCGTACCTGTACGCCGTACGAGGAAAGCCGCCGTGCATCGATACCTTCTTTTCCGCGCAACCCGTACGTGGAGATCAACAGCTTCGGATGCCGGCTTGCGGCGGCTTTGAGCGCGCCGTACACGAGCGAGCCGGAAGCGATGGTCTCCGTCGCTACCTCAATATGGTCGCCGGGCAACGCGGATACGACGGCCGTTTCCAACCGGAGGGCATCGTATTTATTGAGAGCCGGCCTGGCCGCGCCGCAGGGAACACCGCCGCAGGCCGCAGTCCGGATTGCCGCGACGTCGCGCGGTGAATCGTCACGCAAGACAATATTGTCCTCTCCCGCGATCCAGTTCCGGTCGTCCAGGAACGCGACTTTATCGCATACAGCCGCTTTCAGATGCATGGTGGGACCGTCGGAGTCGCGCGTGTGAACAAGCCGAGCATCGGCGCCCAGCCGCCGCAGCATTCGAACAGCGGACCGGTTTTGGGTTCCCATGACGGCGGCTCCGCCGTGGTCGAAGCAGCCGTTGAGCCGCACGGTTACATGGGCGCCTCGCCGCGCCGCTTCGAGCAGTTCTCGCAGAACGGCACCCGGGGGCAGCGCAAAAGCGGAAAACGTTACGGCGCGCGCCCCGTTCATTGCGGCCAGCATTTCGGTCCTGGAGGACGGACGGAGCATGCCGCTCCTTCACGCCCTGGGAAAGAACGCCTAGCCCGAACGCGAAGGCTATCGCTTTGATGATGCAGACCGACAAAGGCGCCTACGTGCGCGACATGTTCGCGCAAATCGCGCCGCGGTATGATGCCGCCAACCGGGTGATAAGCGCTGGGCTGGACGAGGGTTGGCGTAAACGCGCCATCGCACTGCTGGGCGCGCCGGCGGGCGGCCGCGTCGTCGATCTTTGCTGCGGCACCGGCGACTTGGTCTTTCATCTGTTGCGGACTGATCCCACGCTACGCGTCACCGGCATCGACTTTTGCCAGCCGATGCTGTCCGCGGCCAGGGAGCGGGCGCGGCATGAAAAAGCGGGCGCGGCCCATGCCGACTTCGTCGAAGCGGACGTGATGTCGCTGCCCTTTGCGGATAGCACGCTCGACGGCGCGACGATGGGGTTCGCGATGCGTAATGTGGTCGACATTGACGCGACGCTGCGGGAAATCCGGCGCATTTTGCGTCCGGGGGCGCGTTTTGTAAACCTGGATATGAGCAAAGCCCCCAACCGCGTTTGGAAAAGCTGCTTCGACGTGTATTTCTATAAGATCGTCCCGCTCATCGGCGCGGCCGTCGGCGGTTCCCACCGCGCGTATTCATATCTGCCGCACTCGCTTACGCACCATCCCGGTGCCGAAGCCCTGCGCGAACGCTTCGAATCGGCCGGCTTTGTCAACGCAGGTTTCGTGCGCTTGATGGGCGGATCCATCGCGATTCACTACGGAAGCGCACCATGATCGACCGGCGGCTGCGCACCGAGACCGACCTGTACGCGCTCATCGAAGATTTTTTCGAGACGACGTTCGGCACGGACAACGCCCTCATTACCGAAGCGATCAAACGCATGTTGGCGGCGGGCGGAAAACGGTTGCGGCCGCGCCTCACGCTGCTTTCTGCGCAAGCGGCGGGCGGCGTACCGGAACATCATTTGCACTTGGCCGCGTACATGGAGCTGATCCATGTCGCAACGCTCGTGCACGACGATGTCGTCGACCATGCGCAAACGCGGCGGGGCGTGAATTCTACGGCCGTCGACTACGGAAACCGGGTAAGCGTGCTCGCCGGTGACTATCTGTTCGCGTGGATTTTCAAGAACGTCACCGCGCAGTATCCCGCGCCCATTCCAAACATTCTCTCAGCCACCCTGGCCGATATTTGCGATGGGGAAGTGCTGCAGCTGCGAGCGTTAGGAAATCTCGAGCTTCCGCTAAGCGCCTACGTCGAAATCGTGATGAAGAAAACGGCATCGCTTTTCGCCGCCTCGGCGGAATGCGGCGCGATCATGGGTGGCGCGTCGCCGCGCACGGTCAAGGCCCTTCGCGATTTC